>NZ_NPKW01001369.1:0-940 GCF_002265885.1 Vibrio sp. 03_296 | reverse complement strand
ATACACCACAAAGATTGACACTTTGTGTGACTGTGATTACAATTCCGCCTCTTTGTTGAGAGGCGTCGGTGAACTCTTCTTTATATAAGAGAAGAAACAGACCCACGCCGGTTAACTTAGAACCTAAACTACTGATCAGTAAAGGTAATAACAATGGCTACTAAACGCACTTTTCAACCTTCAGTTCTAAAGCGCAAGCGTACTCACGGTTTCCGTGCACGCATGGCGACTAAGAACGGTCGTAAAGTAATCAATGCACGTCGTGCGAAAGGCCGTGCGCGCCTGTCAAAATAATCATTAGCTTATTTTGAATACGTACGCGTTCAATCGGGAGTTACGTTTGTTAACTCCCGAGCATTATCAAAACGTCTTTCAGCAAGCTCATCGAGCTGGCTCTCCTCATTTCACTATCATTGCTCGCAATAATAACCTTTCTCATCCTCGTTTAGGCTTGGCTGTACCCAAGAAGCAAATCAAAACTGCCGTTGGTCGCAACCGATTCAAACGCCTAGCCCGTGAAAGCTTTCGTAACACACAACATCAACTTCCCAATAAAGATTTTGTTGTGATCGCCAAGAAAAGCGCGCAAGATTGAGCAATGAGGAACTGTTTAAGTTGTTTGATAAGCTATGGCATCGCCTGTCTCGCCCTCGCGTGGTTAACAATCGGACTCGTCCGTCTTTATCAAGGTCTTATCAGTCCTCTCCTTGGACCGCGCTGTCGTTTTACTCCAACCTGTTCTACATATGCCATAGAAGCGTTGAAAGCTCACGGTTTTGTAAAAAGGGTGTTGGTTATCAGGCAAACGTCTATTAAAATGCCAACCCCTTTGAATGAAGGGGGCTTTGAACCCCGTTCCACCCAGTCCAAAAAGCAAAGACCAGAGATAAATAACGATGGATTCTCAACGTACTCTCCTGTCCTGCTTCTGGCGCTGGTT
>NZ_NPKW01001368.1:0-597 GCF_002265885.1 Vibrio sp. 03_296 | reverse complement strand
CTTTTTATTTTTCGTTTTGGAAGAATTAGATTGAATAAAAAAGAGACCGAAGCGCGCAAAACAAGAGCAAACAAAACATAAAACGGCGACAAATCAAGCGATTGAACTTTTTCCACTTTACATCATCCACGCTTCCCCCTATTATCTCGGCCCATGGAGAGATGGCTGAGTGGTTGAAAGCACCGGTCTTGAAAACCGGCGTACGTTAATAGCGTACCTAGGGTTCAAATCCCTATCTCTCCGCCACATTGCATTGTTGAGCTGATGCTGAACAATTTGCCTCGATAGCTCAGTCGGTAGAGCAGAGGATTGAAAATCCTCGTGTCGGTGGTTCGATTCCGCCTCGAGGCACCACTTATTAAGTTGTGCCAGATACAACAACAGAATAGTTCCTCCTTAGCTCAGTCGGTAGAGCGACGGACTGTTAATCCGCAGGTCGCTGGTTCGAGCCCAGCAGGAGGAGCCACATTTAAAAAGCCTCATCAAWTTGATGAGGCTTTTTGCTATTTTGTCGTTTGACTTCACTCAAGTTGGGCAAATCGTGCCGTGAAGATTGGTAAGCTGACTCGCCTGATGCAACCAGCTCTTCACTGACTG
>NZ_NPKW01001367.1:0-783 GCF_002265885.1 Vibrio sp. 03_296 | reverse complement strand
TTGAAACCACACGCACTTTCTTACCTTCAGCGGTCAGTTGTTCTGCCGCTTTCACTGCTAGCTCAACTTCAGAACCGTCGCGTATGAGTCAGCTCAGGCTTACCATCGCTGTCTTTCAGGATATAACCACCTTTGGCGATGTCTGCCACTTGCTCAGCACTGCGTGGTTGCTGTGCTAGGTTTTGACGAGAGAAAATCAGTGCCGATGGACCATCTTTACGTTCAATCGCCAGTTTCCATGCAACTGCCGATTCCACTTGGTCACATGGACGCCATGTGCTCATGTTTGGCGTTAGACGCAGCGATGCGATTTGCTCAACCGGTTGGTGAGTTGGACCATCTTCGCCAAGACCGATAGAATCGTGCGTGTAAACTTGGATGTTTTGCACTTTCATCAGAGCGGCCATACGCATTGCGTTACGTGCGTATTCCATGAACATCAGGAAGGTTGCGCCGTAAGGTACGAAACCGCCGTGTAGCGCGATACCGTTCATGATCGCAGTCATACCAAATTCACGTACACCGTAGTGGATGTAGTTACCAGAGAAGTCGTTTGCTTCTAGCGATTTAGAACCCGACCACATGGTGAGGTTAGAAGGCGCTAGGTCAGCAGAGCCGCCCATGAATTCTGGCAGCATTTTACCAAACGCTTCTAGCGCGTTTTGTGATGCTTTACGTGATGCGATGTTCGCTGGGTTTGCTTGAAGATCTGCAATGATTTGGTTTGCTTTCTCTTCCCACTGAGCTGGAAGCTCGCCATTTACGCGGCGTTTGAACTCTGCG
>NZ_NPKW01001366.1:0-707 GCF_002265885.1 Vibrio sp. 03_296 | reverse complement strand
CCGATGCATATAAAGTGCATTTAACAAACTGTTCAAGAGGGATTCGCAACGCGTGGCATTTCCACTATGCGTTGTTTTTAGTGATTAAGGTGGTATGCGGCGGCTTCGGTATTGCGTTGCTCACCCCTTAACAGGGCGTTATGTTTAGTCACGTAAAATCAGTTGGTTGCATCTTTTCTTTGCTTTCTTAGTTTTCTAATTTTGGTCTTGTCGGCAAGTTACGTTTAGTGGTCGCTGTTTTCTGGACTCCAATTCGTGGGCGCTAAAAGTTCAGAGAGTTGCCTCATTGAAATGCAGAGTGTAGGTGAGTGAAGTGATTTTGATTTCAAAGTTAAAGCCTGGCTTTTCGGTTTCTCACGTTAAAACTCAAAGTCAGAATGTTCAAAATTAAGAGTTAATTCAGCTTTTTAGCGTCTGGTTTTGGTTTGCAAAGGTAAGTCGAGTTAAGCTCTTGGTATCGTAAAACTTAACCGTTCGAGTCTTAAACATAACAAGGCGTTTAAGAGGGATTCATGCCGCGTGGCATTTTTGGTATGCAGTGAGTTTTGGTGGTGAAAATGGTCTGCGGAAACTTGGTTTAGGCGGCATTCACCCCTTAACGCAGCGTTATGCTTAATCAAGTAAAATCAGTGATTTATGGTTTTTCTTTGTTCCCTCGGCTTTTCAGTTTGGTGTTTGTCGGCAAGTTGGCTTTTGTGAGCGCTGTT
>NZ_NPKW01001365.1:0-789 GCF_002265885.1 Vibrio sp. 03_296 | reverse complement strand
TGGCCCACCAACGCCTTCAATCGGAGAAGCAATAATGGCAAACATCGAAATTAGCCCCCAAATAAGACCCTCGACCGAGTAGTTTCCAGCAGACCTTGAATTTTTACGTAAGTAGACTGAATCTCTGACTCTTCAGATGAAAAACTGGTTATCTCATCAGCAACCAAATAACACCCTTCAATTGATTCAGCATACACATAAGGCACACACAGCAAACCTAAAACAGCTGCGAATTTTTGCATAGTATCCTCATTACACATAACGCCGCGTTAAGGGGTGCAGGCACGCACTACAAAAGCTACCGCACAGCGACTTAATCACTGAACCCAACGCAAACCGAAAATGCCACGCGTGCCAAATCCCACTTAAACGCTTTGTTATGCTTAAGCTTCAATGACTTACGTTTTACTAAAAACAAGATTAACTCGACTTTGATTTACACACAAAAGCCAAAACGTAGAAAACCGAAATGAATCATAGTTTTGATAATCAGACTTGGAATTTTGGCAGATCTAGTTTGAACTTTGAAACCTAGAAATGGATTTCTGATTGAGCCAACCGCCCTAACCTCGCACTTGCCCGAAAATTGATTGAGGCAATTCTCTGAATTTCCAGCGCCCAAGAATGGATGTCCAGAAAATAGCGCCCACTGAAGCCAACTTGCCGACAAACACAAAACTGAAAAGCCGAGGGAGCAAAGAAAAACCATAAACCACTGATTTTACTTGATTAAGCATAACGCCCTGCTAAGGGGTGAGCAACGCAATACAAAAGCCGCCGCAAACCACC
>NZ_NPKW01001364.1:0-587 GCF_002265885.1 Vibrio sp. 03_296 | reverse complement strand
GGTGGCACTAATAAGGCAACGATTAGCGAAGGTATGATCATCATACCAAAAACTAAGAACTCCTCACCAAACAATCTCTTAGGCGATACAACCCAAGAAAATAATATATCTTCTGTAGAGTAGCCTTTCTTTTTATAAGCAATCTCTTGCTTTATCGCCTGCTCATCTAATGAGTAAAAACTCATCTCATCTCATCCATATCCATATCCATATCCATATCCATATCCATATCCATATCCATAAAAAACTTAAAACCCCACTTAGAAATGTAAAATATATCTTTTTAATTTAAATATTCAAGTTTAAGTTCTTTAAAGCTATTGGCTTCTTTTATATCAATCACGTCAAACTCCTTTTTAAGATAATAAAACAACTTATAAAGATCAGATTTATCTATATGTATACCCGGAGGTGATGTCATCTCCCATGCTCCGATCTCCTGCATTTCCAACTCAAACCTAGGGTTTAATGCAACCTGCTGGCGACTATGTTGATACCGAACACGAAAGCTACTCGGAATAATATACTCCTCGTATTCTGTCCTTTTTCTATGATTAGACATGGCTCTCGCGTGAAGTAACCCCGCA
>NZ_NPKW01001363.1:0-446 GCF_002265885.1 Vibrio sp. 03_296 | reverse complement strand
CTTTTCAGTTTGGTGTTTGTCGGCAAGTTGGCTTTTGTGAGCGCTGCTTTTCGGACTCTTATTCTTTGGCGCTAGAAATTCAGAGAATAGCCTCATTCAATTGTCGGGTAAGCGCGAGGTTGTGGCGGTTGGCTCAATCAGAAATCCATTTCTAGGTTTTCAAACTTCAAACTGGATTTGCCAAAATTCTGAGCCTGATTATCAAAACTATGATTCATTTCGGTTTTCTACGTTTTGGCTTTTGTTTGTGAATCAAAGTCGAGTTAATCTTGGTTCTGATCAAACTTAACCCATTGAAGCTTAAGCATAACAAAGCGTTTAAGAGGGATTTGGCACGCGTGGCATTTTCGATTTGCGTTGGGTTCAGTGATTAAGTCGCTGTGCGGTAGCTTTTGTGGTGCGTGCCTGCACCCCTTAACGCGGCGTTATGTTTAATCACGTAAAAT
>NZ_NPKW01001362.1:0-457 GCF_002265885.1 Vibrio sp. 03_296 | reverse complement strand
TTAATTGGGCGTTATGCTTAATCAAGCAAAATCAGTGGTTTATGGTTGTCTTTGTTCCCTCGGCTTTTCAGTTTTGTGTTTGTCGGCAAGTCGGCTTTTTTGAGCGCTGCTTTTCGGACTCTTATTCTGTGGCGCTGGAAATTCAGAGAATTGCCTCATTCAATTCTCGAGCAAGCGCGAGGTTAGGGCGGTTAGCTCAATCAGAAATCCATTTTTAGGTTTTCAAACTTCAAACCAGATTTGCCCAAATTCCGAGCCTGACTTTCAAAACTATGAGTCATTTCGGTTTTCTACGTTTTGGCTTTTGTTTGTAAATCAAAGTCGAGTTAATCTTGGTTCTGGTCAAACGTAACCCATTGAAGCTTAAGCATAACAAGGCGTTTAAGAGGGATTCATGCCGCGTGGCATTTTTGGTATGCGGTGGTTTTTGGTGGTGAAAGTGGTCTGCGGAAAGTTG
>NZ_NPKW01001361.1:0-738 GCF_002265885.1 Vibrio sp. 03_296 | reverse complement strand
GGTTGGCTCAATCAGAAATCCATTTTAGGTTTTCAAACTTCAAACCAGATTTGCCAAAATTCCTAGTCTGATTATCAAAACTATGATTCATTTCGGTTTTCTACGTTTTGGTTTTTGTTTGTAAATCAAAGTCGAGTTAATCTTGTTTTGAGTAAAACGTAACTCATTGAAGCTTAAGCATAACAAGGCGTTTAAGCGGGATTCATGCCGCGTGGCATTTTTGGTATGCGGTTGGTTTTGGTGGTGAAAGTGGTCTGCGGAAGGTTGGTTTAGGCGGCATTCACCCCTTAACGCGGCGTTATGCTTAATCACGTAAAATCAGTGGTTTATGGTTTTTCTTTGTTCCCTCGGCTTTTCAGTTCGGTGTTTGTCGGCAAGTTGGCTGTTTTGAGCGCTGTTTTTCGGACATCAATTCTTTGGCGCTGAAAATTCTGAGTGTTGCCTCAATCAATTTTCGGGCAATCGCGAGGTTAGGACGGTTGGCTCAATCAGAAATTTGATCTTAGGTTTTTTCGTTTTAGCTGCCAAAGTTCAAAGTCTGATTTTCAAAATCATGAGTCATTTCAGTTTTTTGGTTTTTGGCTTTTGTTTGTGAATCGAAGTCGAGTTAATCTTGTTTTTAGTAAAACGTAAGCCATTGAAGCTTAAGCATAACAAGGCGTTTAAGCGGGATTCATGCCGCGTGGCATTTTTGGTTTGCAGTGAGTTTTGGTGGTGAAAGTGGTCTGCAGAAGCTTG
>NZ_NPKW01001360.1:0-748 GCF_002265885.1 Vibrio sp. 03_296 | reverse complement strand
TATACTGTACTTCCATCGTTTAAAACGAATAAAACCACCCATGCGGCACAAAGCAGCAACGATATTTTTTTGCATTTTTATATTGACCTAGAAAGCGAAAAACCGTTTAATACACCTCGTCGCCCGGATAGCTCAGTCGGTAGAGCAGAGGATTGAAAATCCTCGTGTCGGTGGTTCGATTCCGCCTCCGGGCACCACGAATTAAAAGTCGTTGGTGCTTAACGTACGAACGACAATTTAAAAAGAATATAGTGCGCCGACTTAGCTCAGTAGGTAGAGCAACTGACTTGTAATCAGTAGGTCACCAGTTCGATTCCGGTAGTCGGCACCATTCTTTTGCCTCGATAGCTCAGTCGGTAGAGCAGAGGATTGAAAATCCTCGTGTCGGTGGTTCGATTCCGCCTCGAGGCACCACTTATTTTAAGTTGTGCTAACACACAATAACCGAATAGTTCCTCCTTAGCTCAGTCGGTAGAGCGACGGACTGTTAATCCGCAGGTCGCTGGTTCGAGCCCAGCAGGAGGAGCCACTTTCAAACGATAAGCTAAAGCTTGTTGTTTAGGCGCCGACTTAGCTCAGTAGGTAGAGCAACTGACTTGTAATCAGTAGGTCACCAGTTCGATTCCGGTAGTCGGCACCATTTACAAGTTACTCTTGCATCGCAAGAGAGACAGAATAGTTCCTCCTTAGCTCAGTCGGTAGAGCGACGGACTGTTAATCCGCAGGTCGCTGGTTCGAGCCCAGCAGG
>NZ_NPKW01000136.1:0-971 GCF_002265885.1 Vibrio sp. 03_296 | reverse complement strand
TTATCGCATCATTACTGGTGTTTCTGTTGATTTAGCTACTCTCTCACCTCGTCATCCTTACGAACGTGGGGATCTATTGTATAGCGAGTGCCGTGGCTTGGTTTTGGCACTTCATTCTCCGCGTTGTTGGTTTCGCTTTCGTCGTTATCTGTGGCGGTGGCGGTGAGTGCATTTCCAATACTCGGCTTCTGGCGCTTGTGGATGAATGGATTCCCGTATGCACGGGAATGACAGCTGGTGGTGCGATCAATTCTCTCACCCCGTCATCCTCGCGAACGTGGGGGATCTATTGTATAGCGAGCACCGTGGCTTGGTTTTATCGCATCATTACTGGTGTTTCTGTTGATTTAGCTACTCTCTCACCTCGTCATCCTTACGAACGTGGGGATCTATTGTATAGCGAGTGCCGTGGCTTGGTTTTGGCACTTCATTCTCCGCGTTGTTGGTTTCGCTTTCGTCGTTATCTGTGGCGGTGGCGGTGAGTGCATTTCCAATACTCGGCTTCTGGCGCTTGTGGATGAATGGATTCCCGTATGCACGGGAATGACAGCTGGTGGTGCGATCAATTCTCTCACCCCGTCATCCTCGCGAATGCGGGGATCTATTGTATAGCGAGCACCGTGGCTTGGTTTTATCGCTTCATTACTGGTGTTGTTGGTTTTTTAGTTATTGTCTGTGGCGGTGAGTGCGTTTCCAATGCGTGGCATCTGGCGCGTGTGAATGAATGGATTCCCGTATGCACGGGAATGACAGCTGGTGGTGCGATCAATTCTCTCACCCCGTCATCCTCGCGAATGCGGGGATCTATTGTATAGCGAGCACCGTGGCTTGGTTTTATCGCATCATTACAGGTGTTTCTGTTGATTTAGCTACTCTCTCACTCCGTCATCCTCGCGAACGCGGGGATCCATTGTATAGCGAGCACCGTGGCTCGGTTTTATCGTTTCATTGCCAGTGTTGCTGTTGGTTTK
>NZ_NPKW01001359.1:0-760 GCF_002265885.1 Vibrio sp. 03_296 | reverse complement strand
AAGTGAAACAGTAGAACGGAGCTTTGCAGATGCCAAGCAACATCATGGTCATCGTTATGCTCGCTTCCGAGGTCTAGCCAATGTGCAAATGCAATGTTGGTTGGCAGCGGCAGCCCAAAACATCAAGAAGATAGCGCATTGGTGGTGAACTATCTACGAAAAATGGGCTTAAATATGGCAGAAATAAGGCAGATACTTGCTTCTGTATACCCRTGTAATGAATGGAAACTTCTGCGCACGATATAACAAAAAAWATCACGATCGCGACCTACGGTCGCTTCCAAAAAAAGAACCCCACTTAAAAAGCGGGGGTTCGTCATCAATCTGAAGGCCGCATAAGCGGCCTTTCGTTTATATTGCATCGCAATTACTGTTCTGCGATTTGGCGTTGAGCGGCTTTTGCTTCATCCTCCAGCGAGTCGAGTTTTCCAAATCTTTATCTTCTACGAATACAGGTAGCGGTTTGTGTTTTTCAGCGAGGTAGCTGTAAATCACAGGCAACACGAATAACGTAAACAGTGTACCAATCGCTAGACCAGCTACGATAACGATACCGATGCTGAAGCGTTGAGCTTGCGCCAGCGCCCGTTGCATACATTAGTGGGATCAAACCAGCAATCATTGCCGCTGTTGTCATTAGGATAGGACGAAGACGTACTTTCGCCGCTTCCATGACCGCTTCAATGCGTGAACGCTTGTTATGTAGCTGCTCTCTTGGCCACCTCACAAATTCAAGATACCGTGTTTGGTGATCAAACCT
>NZ_NPKW01001358.1:0-446 GCF_002265885.1 Vibrio sp. 03_296 | reverse complement strand
GGAACCCGAATGGTCAGGGGCAATATGAGTTTGACTACCAAGGGCGTTTTTAGCAAGATTGCCTTTGCGTTGAACGTAAAGAAAGATTCATGACACAAAAAAAAGCGAGCAGAGCTCGCTTCAGATTGATGACGAACCCCGCTTTTTAAGTGGGGTTCTTTTTTGGAAGCGACCGTAGGTCGCGATCGTTGATTTTTTTTTGTTATATCGTGCGCAGAAGTTTCCATTCATTACACGGGTATACAGAAGCAAGTATCTGCCTTATTTCTGCCATATTTAAGCCCATTTTTCGTAGATAGTTCACCACCAACGCTATCTTCTTGATGTTTTGGGCTGCCGCTGCCAACCAACATTGCATTTGCACATTGGCTAGACCTCGGAAGCGAGCATAACGATGACCATGATGTTGCTTGGCATCTGCAAAGCTCCGTTCTACTGTTTCACTT
>NZ_NPKW01001357.1:0-697 GCF_002265885.1 Vibrio sp. 03_296 | reverse complement strand
CTTCAATCGCTGGCATGTCACCAGTTAAAGATGTTGCGATACCCGCTGCGATGGCTGCAACGTTTAGGCCATCAAGACCTGAACCTGCTAGCTGCTGGCCATTTGTAGGCCAATACCGTAGCTTGCTTTCTCTTCTACGGTTCAATTATGTCAGACATAAAGTCACTCTTATTGAACGAATGAAAGCGAAAGGATAACAGTTTAGGCTACAGGTTTAAATGGCCCATCTCTCACCGCGGTGCGTATGGACTTGTAAAAGGAACGTTTTCCTTCACGCTTTTTAACCATTTTTACCTTGTAATGACTCACTGTCATCGGAAAGCACTATACTCAGCCAATTTGTATTTTTATACTGAGTGCAAAGGGTTTGGAGAAGCACTAGCATGAATCGACGTCGAAAGAAGAAGGCTCAGGTAGATTATCTGGCGCTGTGTAAACAGCGTATTGCTCAATTTGATTACAAGCGTATTTTGTCCAACGTCAAGCAATTTTGGGCAGCGTTGCCACGTTTACATCAACGTGACGCTTATTGTTTTAGTTACCTGTCCTGTTGGTCTTGTTACTGTGGCCGAGTAGCGAACCAGAGCTCAAAGTGCCAGAGCCTAGCACGCCGCAGCGTATTGCTTTGGATATTGATAACTACTGGGTTAAGCCAGCAACGCACAGAAGAGCAGAACAACTTAAAGTCCAATAGCTG
>NZ_NPKW01001356.1:0-1649 GCF_002265885.1 Vibrio sp. 03_296 | reverse complement strand
GCGCCAGAACCTAAATCTGGTGCGTCTACCAATTTCGCCACTTCCGCATAAATTGTCTGCTAATTAAGATAATCATCTCAATAGCTAAATAGTGGCAGGTCTACCTGGATTCGAACCAGGGAATGGCGGCATCAAAAGCCGCTGCCTTACCGCTTGGCGATAGACCTGCAGTTGATAGCTTTCACTATCCGTTTCTAATCATCGACTAGAAACTTAAATCATGGTGCGGAAGGAGAGACTCGAACTCTCACACCTTGCGGCGCCAGAACCTAAATCTGGTGCGTCTACCAATTTCGCCACTTCCGCATTATTTATTCCTAAAAGCTCTCAGTGAAGAGAATGTTTAGGAATGGTGGCTACGACGGGATTCGAACCTGTGACCCCATCATTATGAGTGATGTGCTCTAACCAGCTGAGCTACGTAGCCACAACAATTTATGGTGCGGAAGGAGAGACTCGAACTCTCACACCTCGCGGCGCCAGAACCTAAATCTGGTGCGTCTACCAATTTCGCCACTTCCGCATAAATTGTCTGCTAATTAAGATAATCATCTCAATAGCTAAATAGTGGCAGGTCTACCTGGATTCGAACCAGGGAATGGCGGCATCAAAAGCCGCTGCCTTACCGCTTGGCGATAGACCTRCAGATGACAGCTTTGCTATCGTTTTCTAAGTGTTCGCTTAGAAAAGAAATTCGATGGTGCGGAAGGAGAGACTCGAACTCTCACACCTCGCGGCGCCAGAACCTAAATCTGGTGCGTCTACCAATTTCGCCACTTCCGCATCGAATTTTCATGCATCAAGACATTGTCTTAATAGCTAAATAGTGGCAGGTCTACCTGGATTCGAACCAGGGAATGGCGGCATCAAAAGCCGCTGCCTTACCGCTTGGCGATAGACCTACAGCTGACAGCTTACGCTATCGGTTTCTAACCATTGATTAGAAACTTAAACAATGGTGCGGAAGGAGAGACTCGAACTCTCACACCTTGCAGCGCCAGAACCTAAATCTGGTGCGTCTACCAATTTCGCCACTTCCGCATTATTTATTCCTAAAARCTCTCARTGAAGAGAATGTTTAGGAATGGTGGCTACGACGGGATTCGAACCTGTGACCCCATCATTATGAGTGATGTGCTCTAACCAGCTGAGCTACGTAGCCATCTTTTGGAGCGAGACAATATAACTATTCTCTCTCTCAGTGACAACCCCTTTATGAAAGGTTTTCACTTAAATAGTTGGCAGGTCTACCTGGATTCGAACCAGGGAATGGCGGCATCAAAAGCCGCTGCCTTACCGCTTGGCGATAGACCTACTGAAAACATGGTGCGGAAGGAGAGACTCGAACTCTCACACCTTGCGGCGCCAGAACCTAAATCTGGTGCGTCTACCAATTTCGCCACTTCCGCAACTATTCCTAATAACTCTTTAAAAAAGTTCTTAGGGATGGTGGCTACGACGGGATTCGAACCTGTGACCCCATCATTATGAGTGATGTGCTCTAACCAGCTGAGCTACGTAGCCAAAACCATGTTTCCGTTCCTTTCGTTCTATCGCTGTCTCGTTGGGAACGGGCGCATTATGAGGAGTTGCGTCACAACCGTCAACAGTTTTTTTAAATAAATCGGGACAAAATAAATCGTTCGCTT
>NZ_NPKW01001355.1:0-538 GCF_002265885.1 Vibrio sp. 03_296 | reverse complement strand
CCAGTACTAACGCTGCGTTAAGGGGTGAATGCCGCATAAACCAAGYTTCTGCAGACCACTTTCACCACCAAAACTCACTGCAAACCAAAAATGCCACGCGGCATGAATCCCGCTTAAACGCCTTGTTATGCTTAAGCTTCAATGGCTTACGTTTTACTAAAAACAAGATTAACTCGACTTTGATTCACAAACAAAAGCCAAAAACCAAAAAACTGAAATGACTCATGATTTTGAAAATCAGACTTTGAAATTTGGCAGCTAAAACGAAAAAACCTAAGATCAAATCTCTGATTGAGCCAACCGCCCTAACCTCGCGCTTGCCCGAAAATTGAATGAGGCAACTCTCTGATTTTCTAGCGCCAAAGAATAAGTGTCCGAAAAACAGCGCTCAAAAAAGCCAACTTGCCGACAAACACAAAACTGAAAAGCTGAGGGAACAGAGAAAAACCATAAACCACTGATTTTACTTGATTAAGCATACCGACCATAAGGGGTGAACAACGCCTCCACCCAACCCTAAACATTGTGCCATAAACAC
>NZ_NPKW01001354.1:0-742 GCF_002265885.1 Vibrio sp. 03_296 | reverse complement strand
CGCTGCGTTAAGGGGTGAATGCCGCATAAACCAAGCTGCCGCAGACCACTTTCACCACCAAAACTCACTGCAAACCAAAAATGCCACGCGGCATGAATCCCGCTTAAACGCCTTGTTATGTTTAAGACTCAAAGGGTTAAGTTTTGCGATACCAAGAGCTTAACTCGACTTATCTTTGAAAACCAAAGTTAGAAGCTAAAAAGCTGAATTAACTCATAATTTTGATTGGCCGACTTTGAGTTTTAACGTGAGAAATCGAAAAGATGGGGCTCTAACTTTGAAATCAAAATCACTTCACTCACCTCGCCTACACTCTGGAATTCAATGAGGCAACTCTCTGAATTTTTAGCGCCCACGAATTGGAGTCCAGAAAACAGCGACCACTAAACATAACTTGCCGACAAGACCAAAATTAGAAAGCTGAGAAAGCAAAGAAAAGATGCAACCAACTGATTTTACGTGACTAAACATAACGCCCTGTTAAGGTGTGAGCAACGCAATACCAAAGCCGCCGCATACTACCTTAAACACTAAACGCAACGCATAGTGAAAATGCCATGCGTTGCGAATCACTCTTAAACAGTTTGTTATGAGTATTTAGCACACTGCACTTAACGGCATTTTTGCACCAGCTTTGGTTTGTCGCTGTATCTGGGGTTGTACTCCGTAACCCGAACAACTCCGTAAGCTCTTTATGAGTTTTGGCTGTGGTTACTTTACATTTTGGGCAAGTATGAGGAAG
>NZ_NPKW01001353.1:0-1679 GCF_002265885.1 Vibrio sp. 03_296 | reverse complement strand
TGTGTTTGTCGGCAAGCCGGCTTTTGTGAGCGCTGTTTTTCGGACGCATATTCTTTGGCGCTAGAAATTCAGAGAATTGCCTCATTCAATTCTCGGGCAATCGCGAGGTTAGGGCGGTTGGCTCAATCAGAAATCCATTTTAGGTTTTCAAACTTCAAACCAGATTTGCCAAAATTCCTAGYCTGATTATCAAAACTATGATTCATTTCGGTTTTCTACGTTTTGGCTTTTGTTTGTGAATCAAAGTCGAGTTAATCTTGGTTCTGATCAAACTTAACCCATTGAAGCTTAAGCATAACAAAGCGTTTAAGAGGGATTTGGCACGCGTGGCATTTTCGATTTGCGTTGGGTTCAGTGATTAAGTCGCTGTGCGGTAGCTTTTGTGGTGCGTGCCTGCACCCCTTAACGCGGCGTTATGTTTAATCACGTAAAATCAGTTGGTTGCATCTCTTCTTTTCATTCTCGGCTTTCTAATTTTGCTCTTGTCGGCAAGTTAACCTCATTGGGCGCTGTTTTCTGGACTCCAATTCTTGGGCGCGAAAAATTCTGAGAGTTGCCTCATTAAAGCTCAGTGCATTTGTGAGTCGAATAAAGCGTCTTTGTTTCAAAGTTTCAACTCCAGTTTTCGGCTTCTCACGCTAAAACTCAAAATCATTAGAATCAAATTTATGAGTTAATTCAGCTTTTTAGCGTCTGGTTTTGGTTTTCAAAGGTAACTCGAGTTAAGCTCTTGGTATCGCAAAACTTAACCCTTTGAGCCTTAAACATAACAAGGCGTTTAAGTGGGATTCATGCCGCGTGGCATTTTTAGTTTGCGGTGATTTTTGTGGTGAAAGTGGTCTGCAGAAGCTTGGTTTAGGCGGCATTCACCCCTTAACGCGGCGTTAGGTTAATCTATTCAACGTAGGGAGTAATAAATGGAATTTGTCCCCGGTAAATATCGAAACGAGGGTACTCTCGATTTGTGTGTTCATTTCGTCGTGATGCACATCTCGTAAGTTTTGGAGATGACACCAACTTTAATGTCGGCGAGACTAAAGCGTGGTTTACAAAGCTAAACACATTTGACAATTCTGGCTTTTATCATGTTTTCAAAACAATGAGGTTATAGGTCAAATAGAATTCCGAAATGGCTTGCTGGATGAGCAAGGAGTGAAGTTCGGCTACATTAACTTACTGTATTTGTTACCAGAATATCGCAACAAAGGTTTAGGTAGTGAGCTAGAAAGACTTTATATTCGCTCAGTTCAAAAAACGAGCGAATGTGCGTACGCTCACTTGCGCTATATACCTACTAATTTACAAGCAGTTAGTTTCTATCATAAGCATGGTTGGACTGCTGTGGGGGACATTGGCGAGCGCGGACAATTAGCAGAAAAACGATTAACCTAACAAAGCGTTAAAGAGGGATTCATGCCGCGTGGCATTTTTGGTATGCGGTGAGTTTTGGTGGTGAATGTGGTCTGCGGGAACTTGGTTTAGGCGGCACTCACCCCTTAACGCGGCGTTATTGCCTAAGGTGAAATTGATGATTAAGCAGCTTGATGTAAATAGAAAATCTGTGGTTGAACTGTCAGAGCGTTGCTTCGACGAATCTTCGTCAAGTTTTACAGGCCAACTGAGCTCGCAGTTAAGCAATAAAAAACAAGCGCTAAAAGTGAGTGGAGTTGTTTTGGTTT
>NZ_NPKW01001352.1:0-453 GCF_002265885.1 Vibrio sp. 03_296 | reverse complement strand
GTTCTTTAAAGCTATTGACTTACTTTATATAACACGTCAAACTCCTTTTTAAGATAATAAAACAACTTATAAAGATCAGATTTRTCTATATGTATACCCGGAGGTGATGTCATCTCCCATGCTCCGATCTCCTGCATTTCCAACTCAAACCTAGGGTTTAATGCAACCTGCTGGCGACTATGTTGATACCGAACACGAAAGCTACTCGGAATAATATACTCCTCGTATTCTGTCCTTTTTCTATGATTAGACATGGCTCTCGCGTGAAGTAACCCCGCACCCGCACCAGCTAATGCAAGTGGCCCCAAAAATATAACCGCAATAACACTGACAAAAGCCGCAAATTTACCTCCAGCGCGAGAGAACTTGTAAAAGTTTTCATGTACATTCTCTTCTATGGTATATCGAATGCCTACTTTAGTGAGTTCATAGCAGTATGTTTTAGGTTGAAAA
>NZ_NPKW01001351.1:0-919 GCF_002265885.1 Vibrio sp. 03_296 | reverse complement strand
CCATTGCCATTGGCTGGTCAACTCGCGCAACGCTTCGCGCGCACGCCACGGAACCGACACCCGGTTCCGTGGCGTGGCGCCGCGATAGTTTTTCATGGGTTTTGAGATAGAAGCAGCGACGCACCAAATCCAAACGTGTGTGGTCATTAATGCGTTCGAGATAGCGAGTCACTTTCTCCAGCATCAGATAGTACGCATCCATCCCATAGAGATCTGGCTCATGAGCAAAGAAACGGCGCTTACTGTCGATACTCAGCAGTTGCGTGTGTGGGTATTCCCACGAATACGCTTCGAGCAAAATCGCCTTCAATACCGACTTGTATGGTGAGTCGATACTCTTGTAGAGCTGCCACAAGTTCGAACCAAAGTACTCTTCAGCAGGAATGCGACTCAGTTGACCAAAATCGATCCACTCATGGCAATTGATGTGGCCACCATTGCACAGCTCAGCCACGTATTGCTCGTAGCACTCTTCCATCTCAGGCGGCACGATTTGCCACAACAAGCGCTGCCCAGCAAGACGTACCGCTGAACGATAAAACTCATCCAGTAGCAACATATGCTGTGACGAACCACAGTTGTCACCCGTCATCTCTTCCGAGCGGTTGCTGCGGAACCGATCTTCATCCATCAAGAAAAAGTTGGCTTCTACGCCATGCATCTGCGCCCAATCGGTGATCAGTAAGCATTTATTGGCGAGGCTCTCTCTTTCGTCATGGCCCATTTGTGTAGGAATGCAGACCCAAATATCGAGATCACTGGAGGTACTTTGGCCAATGGACGAGGTACTGCCCATGGTATAGAGACCAAGAATTTGCGCATGCGGCGCGCGAGGTAAGGACTGGACCTAGGGTTAACGTCCGTCGTCATCAACAAACTGCTGTTGAATATCATTGAGCTTGAGCCCATGCACCCCAAA
>NZ_NPKW01001350.1:0-551 GCF_002265885.1 Vibrio sp. 03_296 | reverse complement strand
GGAACTAGGAACTAGGAACTAGGAACTAGGAACTAGGGTACTTGTTAGAGCTGAAATGAGTAAACAAAGGTTTAACTCGCAAAGAAAAAGGGGCCGAACACGTCGCCCCTCTAGATTGATGACGAACCCCGCTTTTTAAGTGGGGTTCTTTTTTGGAAGCGACCGTAGGTCGCGATCGTGATATTTTTTGTTATATCGTGCGCAGAAGTTTCCATTCATTACATGGGTATACAGAAGCAAGTATCTGCCTTATTTCTGCCATATTTAAGCCCATTTTTCGTAGATAGTTCACCACCAACGCTATCTTCTTGATGTTTTGGGCTGCCGCTGCCAACCAACATTGCATTTGCACATTGGCTAGACCTCGGAAGCGAGCATAACGATGACCATGATGTTGCTTGGCATCTGCAAAGCTCCGTTCTACTGTTTCACTTCGACGTCGATAAGTCTTCTTGCCATAGGAAGAGAGCCGCATTTGATTTGCTCTCTCTACGGCATCGCTATAGATATGCCGAGTAATCACTTTCTTCATGTTTTTGCTTTGAGTGCAG
>NZ_NPKW01000135.1:0-898 GCF_002265885.1 Vibrio sp. 03_296 | reverse complement strand
CGCTTTTTCATCGAACGGAAAAATTTAAGGATTTTTCAACGAGGACTTGCATCACAAAAAAATGCTCTTATAATTCGCAGCCCTGAACGACGTAAAACGTTGTTGATTGCGACACTAGCTCAGTTGGTAGAGCGCAACCTTGCCAAGGTTGAGGTCACGAGTTCGAACCTCGTGTGTCGCTCCAAATTTAGAAGTGATGAGACCGCACACGAGGAACCTCGTGCCCAGACTGGTCGCGTCGCTCCAGATTACAGTTCTCATCGTACTTAACGATGACATGCGACACTAGCTCAGTTGGTAGAGCGCAACCTTGCCAAGGTTGAGGTCACGAGTTCGAACCTCGTGTGTCGCTCCAGTTTACAGCCCTTATCGTGCTTAACGATGACATTGCGACACTAGCTCAGTTGGTAGAGCGCAACCTTGCCAAGGTTGAGGTCACGAGTTCGAACCTCGTGTGTCGCTCCACTTTCTTTAAAGTGGAAGTAAAGCCCTTATCGTGCTTAACGATAACAATACGGACGCGGGGTGGAGCAGCTTGGTAGCTCGTCGGGCTCATAACCCGAAGGTCGTCGGTTCAAATCCGGCCCCCGCAACCAATTTCTACATTAAATGCTACGGCGTTTAACAAATGCGACACTAGCTCAGTTGGTAGAGCGCAACCTTGCCAAGGTTGAGGTCACGAGTTCGAACCTCGTGTGTCGCTCCACTTTCTCAAGTGGATGAAATAGCCTTTATCGTGCTTAACGATAATATTACGGACGCGGGATGGAGCAGCTTGGTAGCTCGTCGGGCTCATAACCCGAAGGTCGTTGGTTCAAATCCAGCTCCCGCAACCACTTTCAAAGCTCTCACTGTGCTTAACAGTGAAACAATACGGACGCGGGGTGGAGCAGCTTGG
>NZ_NPKW01001349.1:0-477 GCF_002265885.1 Vibrio sp. 03_296 | reverse complement strand
TAACGCTGCGTTAAGGGGTGAATGCCGCCTAAAACAAGCTTCTGCAGACCACTTTCACCACCATAACTCACTGCAAACCAAAAATGCCACGCGGCATGAATCCCACTTAAACGCCTTGTTATGTTTAAGCCTCAAAGGGTTGAGTTTGCGATACCAAGAGCTTAACTCGACTTACCTTTGCAAACCAAAACCAGACGCTAAAAAGCTGAATTAAATCATAATTTTGAATGTTCTGACTTTGAGTTTTAACGTGGAAAACCGAAAAGCCGGGCTTTAACTTTGAAATCAAAATCACTTCACTCACCTCGCCTATACTCTGCATTTCAATGAGGCAACTCTCTGAATTTTTAGCGCCCACGAATTGGAGTCCAGAAAACAGCGACCACTGAAGTTAACCTGCCGACAAGACCAAAATTAGAAAGCCGAGAATGCAAAGAAAAGATGCAACCAACTGATTTTACGTGATTAAACATAACG
>NZ_NPKW01001348.1:0-465 GCF_002265885.1 Vibrio sp. 03_296 | reverse complement strand
CACTTCCCACGTAAGGTTCTCAGCAACGCCATTGACCTTCTCTAGTGCTTGATACATAGGCACGGTTCCAATCGGAACTGGGCTGTTGCGTAGAATCCATTCCCGAGTTTCGTGAATGTTTCTCCCGGTCGACAAATCCATCACCGTATCACCGCCCCAACGAGTCGCCCATACCAACTTCTCCACTTCTTCTTCAATCGACGAAGTCACCGATGAGTTACCAATGTTAGCGTTAACTTTCACAAGGAAGTTGCGGCCGATGATCATCGGTTCGGATTCTGGGTGATTGATGTTGGAAGGAATGATCGCGCGACCTTCTGCTACTTCACGACGCACAAACTCAGGGGTAATTTCCTTAGGTAGATTCGCACCAAAATTTTGCCCTGCGATGCATGCTGAGTCAAAACTTCATCTACGATATTTGGCGCTGTCCCATATTCTCGCGCAAAGCGATGTATTCCATCT
>NZ_NPKW01001347.1:0-618 GCF_002265885.1 Vibrio sp. 03_296 | reverse complement strand
AATTCACATAACAAGGCGTTCAAGAGGGATTCATGCCGCATGGCATTTTGGTATGCGTGAGTTTTAGTGATGAAAGTGGTCTGCAGGAAGTTGGTTTGTGCGGCATTCACCCCTTAACGCGGCGTTATGCTTAATCAAGTAAAATCAGTTGGTTATGGTTTTTCTTTGTTCCCTTGGCTTTTCAGTTTGGTGTTTGTCGGCAAGTTGGCTTTTGTGAGCGCTGCTTTTCGGACTCTTATTCTTTGGCGCTAGAAATTCAGAGAATAGCCTCATTCAATTGTCGGGTAAGCGCGAGGTTGTGGCGGTTGGCTCAATCAGAAATCCATTTCTAGGTTTTCAAACTTCAAACTGGATTTGCCAAAATTCTGAGCCTGATTATCAAAACTATGATTCATTTCGGTTTTCTACGTTTTGGCTTTTGTTTGTGAATCAAAGTCGAGTTAATCTTGGTTYTGAGTMAAACGTAACTCATTGAAGCTTAAGCATAACAAGGCGTTTAAGAGGGATTCATGCCGCGTGGCATTTTTGGTTTGCAGTGAGTTTTGGTGGTGAAAGTGGTCTGCGGAAACTTGGTTTAGGCGGCACTCACCCCTTAACGCGGCGTTATGTTTAGTCACG
>NZ_NPKW01001346.1:0-571 GCF_002265885.1 Vibrio sp. 03_296 | reverse complement strand
TTTCACTGACGGCCATTCCCGCACCATAACGAAGGCACAACTCTCGAAACGGTCTATCCGTTACTCCGGCCATCGGCGCTACGATTAGTTTGTTCTTAAGTTGATAATTTCCGATCTTACAAACGTCGTCACAGCTTCATACCAGGCAAGGGCGCGCTATTTACGCATTTTTTTTCTGCGTGAAAAGACTAATATTTGAGCATTGACAAATTGTTTTTGCAATTTGTATGAATTTCAAACAATTAACCCTGAAAGTCTTATCTAGCCTTGCTTGCGACCAGAGATGCGACACCATTCACTTTGCTCAACGATCGGATCAATGTGAAGCTCGTCACGGTAATAGTTGGCTACGTCTTCTGCTTGGGTGTCCAGTACACCTGACATCGCCAATTGACCGTTGGGTTTGACAAGGCCCTTGATGATTGAAGAAAGCTCACGCAGTGGTGCCGCCAAAATGTTTGCCACAACGACGTCAGCAAGCAGACCTTCTGGTTGATCTTGAGGCAGATAAACATCCAGTTGATCGGCAACGCCATTACGTTGAGCGTTGTCTTTCGAAGCGAGAAGTGCT
>NZ_NPKW01001345.1:0-839 GCF_002265885.1 Vibrio sp. 03_296 | reverse complement strand
GGGTGAGTGCCGCATAAACCAAGCTTCCGCAGACCACTTTCACCACCAAAACTCACCGCATACCAAAAATGCCACGCGGCATGAATCCCGCTTAAACGCCTTGTTATGCTTAAGCTTCAATGGGTTATGATTAATCAGCACCAAGATTAACTCGACTTTGAATCACATAGAAAACCGAAATGAATCATAGTTTTGATAATCAGACTTCGGATTTTGGCAAATCTGGTTTGAAGTTTGAAAACCTAGAAATGGATTTCTGATTGAGCCAACCGCCCTAACCTCGCGCTTACCCGAAAATTAATTGAGGCAATACTCATAGTTTTCAGCGCCAAAGAATAAGTGTCCGAAAAACAGCGCCCACTGAAGTCAACTTGGCGACAAACACCAAACTGAAAAGCCGAGGGAACAAAGAAAAACCATAACCAGCTGATTTTACTTGATTAAGCATAACGCCGCGTTAAGGGGTGCAGGCACGCAATACAAAAGCTACCGCACAGTGACTTAATCACCGAACCCAACGCAAACCAAAAATGCCACGCGTGCCAAATCCCTCTTAAACGCTTTGTTATGCTTAAGCTTCAATGGCTTACGTTTTAATTGAATTAAGATTAACTCGACTTTGATTTACAAACAAAAACCAAAAAGTAGAAAACAGAAATGACTCATAATTTTGAAAATCAGACTTTGAACTTTGGCAGTCAAAACTCAAAAACCTAAGATCAAAATTTCTGATTGAGCCAGCCTCCCTAACCTCGCGCTTACCTGACAATTGATTGAGGCAACGCTCTGAATTTTCAGCGCCAAAGAATAAGTGTCCGAAAAACAGCGCTCAAAAAAAG
>NZ_NPKW01001344.1:0-1014 GCF_002265885.1 Vibrio sp. 03_296 | reverse complement strand
GGAGCTAGGAGCTAGGAGCTAGGAGCTAGGAGCTAGGAGCTAGGAGCTAGGAACTAGGAACTAGGAACTAGGAACTAGGAACTAGGGTACTTGTTAGAGCTGAAATGAGTAAACAAGTTTACTCGCAAAGAAAAAGGGGCGAACACGTCGCCCCTCAGATTGATGACGAACCCCGCTTTTTAAGTGGGGTTCTTTTTTGGAAGCGACCGTAGGTCGCGATCGTGATATTTTTTGTTATATCGTGCGCAGAAGTTTCCATTCATTACATGGGTATACAGAAGCAAGTATCTGCCTTATTTCTGCCATATTTAAGCCCATTTTTCGTAGATAGTTCACCACCAACGCTATCTTCTTGATGTTTTGGGCTGCCGCTGCCAACCAACATTGCATTTGCACATTGGCTAGACCTCGGAAGCGAGCATAACGATGACCATGATGTTGCTTGGCATCTGCAAAGCTCCGTTCTACTGTTTCACTTCGACGTCGATAAGTCTTCTTGCCATAGGAAGAGAGCCGCATTTGATTGCTCTCTCTACGGCATCGCTATAGATATGCCGAGTAATTCACTTTCTTCATGTTTTTGCTTTGAGTGCAGTCATCCCTCATTGGACAGAACGCACACTCTTTCGGGTCTGAGTGGTATTCTCGGTAGGCATCGCGTGATGTGGTTTTATAAAGCAACGCCTGACCATTCGGACATTGGTAGCWGTCTCTTTGCGCGTCGTAAGTAAAGTGTTTCTTTTTGAACGTCATTTTTCGTTCTCGATGGACGTCGATAACCGAACACGCCAAGAATACCTCGACGTTCAAGTGACTCCGCCACTGGAGCGGTAAAGTAGCCCCGCATCCAGTCCAACGGCTATCGGGTTCAATTGGAATGTAGCAAGCGTGTAATCTAAGCGTTGAACGTAAGGCTGTGAGTCATTGATGTTGCCCGCGGTGGTATAGGTATCGAGGATAATTCCRTGTTGACCATCAACGGTTCGATGGTCGAGRTAGAAGAAGCCTTGTGGC
>NZ_NPKW01001343.1:0-536 GCF_002265885.1 Vibrio sp. 03_296 | reverse complement strand
CCCAACGCAAACTGAAAATGCCACGCGTGCCAAATCCCACTTGAACGCCTTGTTATGCTAAACTTCAATGGGGTTACGTTTACTTAAAAACAAAGATAACTCAGCTTTGATTCACGAACAAAAGCCAAAAACCTGAAATGACTCATGATTTTGAAAATCAGACTTTGAACTTTGGTAGCTAAAACGAAAAAACCTAATATCAAATTTCTGATTGAGCCAACCACCCTAACCTCGCGCTTACCCGACAATTGAATGAGGCAATTCTCTGAATTTCCAGCGCCAAAGAATAAGTGTCCGAAAAGCAGCGCTCACAAAAGCCAACTTGCCGATAAACACCAAACTGAAAAGCCGAGGGAACAAAGAAAAACCATAAACCACTGATTTTACTTGATTAAGCATAACGCCCAATTAAGGGGTGAACAACGCCTCCACCACACCTAAAGCATTGTGCCATAAACACTAAATTTGAAGTAGAAGCAAAAATGCCAAGCGTTGTGAATCCCTCTTAAATTGCTTGTTATGTGTTTGAACTTAAA
>NZ_NPKW01001342.1:0-2217 GCF_002265885.1 Vibrio sp. 03_296 | reverse complement strand
TTAGGCACAAAAAAACCGATGCATTAACGCTCGGTTTTCTTTTAATCTTCGTAAGCTTACGCTAGCAGTTCTTTGCTGTGTTCACTACGTTTTCTACAGTGAAACCAAACATTTCGAACAGCTGGTCAGCAGGTGCTGATTCACCGAAAGTCGTCATACCGATGATGCGACCGTCGAARCCWACGTACTTGTACCAGAAATCCGCRATGCCCGCTTCGATAGCGATACGTGCKGTKACGTCTGATGGCAATACAGATTCACGGTAAGCCGCRTCTTGCTTGTCGAAAGTATCAGTAGCAGGCATTGAAACCACACGCACTTTCTTACCTTCAGCGGTYAGTTGTTCWGCCGCTTTCACTGCTAGCTCAACTTCWGAACCCGTCGCGATTAGGATCAGCTCAGGCTTACCATCGCTGTCTTTCAGGATRTAACCACCTTTGGCGATGTCTGCCACTTGCTCAGCACTGCGTGGTTGCTGTGCTAGGTTTTGACGAGAGAAAATCAGTGCCGATGGACCATCTTTACGYTCAATCGCCAGTTTCCATGCAACTGCCGATTCCACTTGGTCACATGGACGCCATGTGCTCATGTTTGGCGTTAGACGCAGYGATGCGATTTGCTCAACCGGTTGGTGAGTTGGGCCATCTTCGCCAAGACCGATAGAATCGTGCGTGTACACTTGGATGTTCTGAATCTTCATCAGAGCCGCCATGCGCATTGCGTTACGTGCGTATTCCATGAACATCAGGAAGGTTGCGCCGTAAGGTACGAAACCGCCGTGTAGCGCGATACCGTTCATGATCGCTGTCATACCGAATTCACGTACTCCATAGTGGATGTAGTTACCAGAGAAGTCGTTTGCTTCTAGCGACTTAGAACCCGACCACATGGTGAGGTTAGAAGGCGCTAGGTCAGCAGAGCCGCCCATGAATTCTGGCAGCATTTTACCAAACGCTTCTAGCGCGTTTTGCGATGCTTTACGTGATGCGATGTTCGCTGGGTTTGCTTGAAGATCTGCAATGATTTGGTTTGCTTTCTCTTCCCACTGAGCTGGAAGCTCGCCATTTACGCGGCGTTTGAACTCTGCGGCAAGCTCTGGATATGCTGCTTCATAAGCTGCAAATTTCTCGTTCCACGCTGCTTCCTTAGCTGCGCCTGCTTCCTTCGCTGACCATTCTGCGTACACTTCTTGCGGAATTTCAAAAGGACCGTGCTCCCAACCTAGTTCTTTACGTGTTGCTGCAATTTCTTCCGCACCTAGTGGTGCTCCGTGACAGTCGTGTGAACCCGATTTGTTTGGTGAACCAAAACCGATGATAGTTTTAGTACAGATTAGAGTTGGGCGAGGATCYGCTTTAGCRGCTTCAATTGCTGCGTTGATCGCTTCAGCATTGTGACCATCCACWGCTGGGATAACGTGCCAGCCGTAMGCTTCGAAACGCTTAGGCGTATCGTCAGARAACCARCCTTCAACGTGACCGTCGATAGAGATGCCGTTGTCATCCCAGAATGCAATCAGTTTACCAAGRCCTAGCGTACCCGCTAGAGARCAWGCCTCGTGCGAGATACCTTCCATCAGACAGCCATCACCCATGAACACGTAAGTGAAGTGGTCAACGATGTCGTGGCCWKSTTTGTTGAACTGCGCTGCGAGCGCTTTCTCAGCCATTGCCATACCAACCGCGTTGGTGATGCCTTGACCTAGAGGGCCCGTYGTTGTTTCGATACCAGGCGCGTAGCCGTATTCTGGGTGGCCCGGAGTCTTAGAATGCAATTGACGGAAGTTTTTCAGATCATCGATAGAAAGCTCGTAACCGCTWAGGTGCAGTAGCGAGTAAATCAGCATCGAGCCGTGGCCGTTAGAGAGTACRAAACGGTCGCGATCAGCCCACTCTGGGTTTGATGGGTTGTGGTTTAGGTGGCCACGCCAAAGAACTTCAGCGATGTCCGCCATACCCATAGGTGCGCCTGGGTGGCCTGAGTTTGCTTTTTGTACGCCGTCCATGCTGAGTGCGCGGATTGCATTAGCKAAATGTTTACGATCCATAATAAATACCGAATATTATTTGAGTCTAAAGAGGAAATAAGTGAGGGGGAACTTTTGCGTTCCCCTAGTTTTGATTCTGTGTGATTACAGTTTCGCTGCAATCATCGCTTCTAGTTTGCCTTGGTCAACGGCGAAGTTACGGATACCTTCTGCCAGTTTCTCAACCGCCA
>NZ_NPKW01001341.1:0-562 GCF_002265885.1 Vibrio sp. 03_296 | reverse complement strand
TAAGAAGCTAACGCCGCGTTAAGGGGTGAGTGCCGCATAAACCAACCTTCTGCAGACCATTTTCACCACCAAAACTCACTGCAAACCAAAAATGCCACGCGGCATGAATCCCGCTTAAACGCCTTGTTATGCTTAAGCTTCAATGGCTTACGTTTTAATTGAATTAAGATTAACTCGACTTTGATTTACAAACAAAAGCTAAAACGTAGAAAACCGAAATGAATCATAGTTTTGATAATCAGACTTCGGATTTTGGCAAAACTGGTTTGAAGTTTGAAAACCTAGAAATGGATTTCTGATTGAGCCCGCCGCCCTAACCTCGCTCTTGCCCAAAAATTGACTGAGGCAACTCTCCGAGTTTTTAGCGCCAAAGAATGGATGTCCAGAAAATAGCGCTCACAAAAGCCAGCTTGCCGACAAACACAAAACTAGTCAGCCAAGGGAACAAAGAAAAATCATAACCAACTGATTTTACTTGATTAAGCATAACGCCCTGTTAAGGTGTGAGCAACGCAATACCTAAGCCACCGCATAACACCTTAAACACTAAACGCAACGCATA
>NZ_NPKW01001340.1:0-583 GCF_002265885.1 Vibrio sp. 03_296 | reverse complement strand
CCTACTGATCTCGGCATGTAACTACTCACTTCACTTTGCTGCCTTTGCCTCTGGCGGTGTTCATCCAAAATACTATTGGAAAGACCAGAGTTAGAGCGTTTATCTTTATTCAAGCACTGCTGGTTGTCATTTGCTTCTTATTATTGTTGGCACACCATTCTTACGACTCCATTATGATGCCTTCGACCAAGCGTTGTTCCAAACGGTCTCCATCTCAACGACTGCTGGTTTCACCACCACGGGATTTTCCGATTGGCCACTATTTCTCCCTGTGTTACTGCTTTTCTCTTCTTTTATTGGGGGATGTGCGGGTTCAACTGGTGGTGGTATGAAAGTCATTCGGATTTTATTGCTCACGTTGCAAGGTGCGCGTGAACTTAAGCGCTTAGTTCATCCTAGAGCGGTCTACACCATCAAAGTGGGTGGTAATGCTCTGTCGCAACGTGTGGTGGATGCGGTGTGGGGGTTCTTCTCCGCTTATGCATTGGTGTTTGTCGTTGTATGCTCGCGCTCATTGCAACAGGATGGACGAACTAACCGCGTTTCGCGTCGCAGCGACGCTAACAACCTAGGTCCAGGCTTG
>NZ_NPKW01000134.1:0-40648 GCF_002265885.1 Vibrio sp. 03_296 | reverse complement strand
TTGGCTTTTAAAGGTGGCTCCTCCTGCTGGGCTCGAACCAGCGACCTGCGGATTAACAGTCCGTCGCTCTACCGACTGAGCTAAGGAGGAACTATTCTGTCTCTCTTGCTATACAAGAGTTATTGTAAATGGTGCCGACTACCGGAATCGAACTGGTGACCTACTGATTACAAGTCAGTTGCTCTACCTACTGAGCTAAGTCGGCACACTATATTTTTATCGCTCGTACATTTCGCACCAACGATTTTAATTCGTGGTGCCCGGAGGCGGAATCGAACCACCGACACGAGGATTTTCAATCCTCTGCTCTACCGACTGAGCTATCCGGGCAACGGAGCGCTATTAAACGGATTTTCATCTCGCTCGTCAACCGATTTTTGGAAAAAAATTCAAAAAAAAGCGTGAGTGTTTAGAAAGTAGACATGCGTCAACTAAAGCGATGCTCCTTGGTTAAAGTCTTGCTTGAATTTGGTTACTTTTTCCAAATAACGGCGAGCCTCCGCATTGGGGTGTTTTTTGGTTAATGCCCAATACACTTGATTGGGTTGCAGTGAGTTGAGGTCGCGCATCGCCCGTTTGCGATCATTACGGTTAAAGGTGTTGAGTACTCCACCTGTGCCACCGTTGTAGGCAGAAATCATCGAGTACTCGAGCGATGTTGGATGATTAACCTCTTTTAGATAGCGATTTTTAAGCAGATAAAAATAGGCCGTTCCGGTGTCGATATTGTTTTCTGGGTTAAAGAGATATTCCGGGCTAGGTTCGCCACTGCGATTTTTAACCAAGTTGAACACATCACGGCCTGCGGTTTTCGGTACGACTTGCATTAAGCCATAGGCGTTTGCCCAGCTCACGGCATAAGGGTTGAAACTGCTTTCGGTTTTGATGATGGCGTAAATCAGATCTTCGGGAATGTCGTACTTTCTTGAGGCGCGGCGTACGATATCGGCGTATTTATAACTGCGTTTGTCCACGTGGTCTGCCACCATGGGTATTTCAACGTAGTAGGCTTTCTTAAAATCAACCGTGCGTGTCTTGAGTTTATTCGCGATCAGATAATCGGCAAAGCGATTGGCTCGCCAGCTCCACTGGATAGCTTGTTTGTCTTGATCTAACACTTGATTATAGAGAAAAGGTTGCCCTTCCAAACGAATCTCTTTGGAGGAGAAAAGATCGACATTGGCCGGATCATCTGGAGTCAGCAGAGTAGTGATAATGGCATTTTTTAGATGCTGTTCTGGTTCCGTTGGTGAGACGGTCTCTATGACAATGGTACCATTGGTAAAGTTAACATCGGCGCGGCTGAGGTAATTATCTATGTATTTCACATAGTTACTTTTGCCGGCCATTTTGATTTCTCGGCTCCCCCAGCGTTTTTCAATATTGCCTGAGAAGCTGTTGATCAAAGCATCCAGTGCCGCCGTGTCTTTTTCGAATTGTCCTGGCAGCTCTGCGAGATTTTTAGCAAAGCGGTTGGTCGGTTGGTAATTGACGTCATAGATGTTTTCGATAAATTCGCGGCTACAACCGGTGAGGAGTAATGCTGCTAAAAAATACCCAAACTTATTCATCGTTTACCTATTCAAACCTAAAAAAATGACATCAAAGCGTTGGCTATGATGTCATTGATTAACCATGAAGAAAACCAGATTATTTGCTCGGTGGTGTGTAACCTTCGATATGGACTTCTTTACCTTCAAAGAGGAAGTTGACCATTTCAGTTTCGAGCAATTTTCGATGTTCAGGATCCATCATGTTGAGCTTTTTCTCATTGATCAACATGGTTTGCTTATGCTGCCACTGACCCCAAGCTTCTTTAGAAATGTTGTCAAATATGCGCTTTCCAAGCTCTCCTGGGTACAACTGAAAATCTAAACCATCAGCTTCTTTGTTTAGACGAGCACAAAACACAGTGTGGCTCATAATGACTCCTTAAATAAAGCATTAACGAAGTTCATGGGGCAAGCTCTCCAGCAATTGTTTGACGGGAGCCGCTAACCCAACTTCTTCGGGATTGGCTAAGTTATACCAAAGACCATTGCTGGCTTCCATCACCATGTCAGGTTGCTTTGATAGGTCCAGCAAAATCGGGGTGATGTCGAGATGGTAATGGCTAAAAGTATGGCGAAAAGCAATTAAGGTTTTTTGTGTGCGAATATCACTCTCTTTTATGCCTCGCTTCTCGAGCAGTGCTTCAAGTTGTGCATGCTCATTTTGCGGAAAGCAAAACAATCCGCCCCAAATGCCACTTTGTGGCCTTTGTTCTAACCACACTTGATTGTTGTAGTGCAGCATGGCAAACCACGTTTCTTTCACGGGTTTCTCTTTTTTAGGCTTTTTACCGGGGTAGTCCAGTGGGTTACCTTGTTTGTTGGCTTGGCATAGCTCGGCCACAGGGCACAATGTGCATTTGGGTTTGCTGCGTGTGCAGACCATTGCCCCCATATCCATCATCGCTTGGTTGTATTTATCGACATCGGTATTGGGTGTGTGTGCTTCCGCTAATTGCCACAATTGGTTTTCGACCGTTTTTTGCCCAGGCCAACCTTCAACGGCAAAGGCGCGAGATAAGGTGCGTTTCACATTGCCATCAAGAATGGCATGTGGCTGTTTGTGAACCGAAGAGAGCACGGCAGCGGCGGTGGAGCGGCCAATCCCCGGCAGGGCATTCATCTGCTCCAGTTCCAATGGAAATTCACCATGATATTGCTCGGCCACCATTTTTGCGGCTTTGTGCAGATTGCGTGCGCGAGCGTAGTAGCCTAACCCCGTCCAGAGATGAAGCACCTCATCTTGCTCGGCGTTAGCGAGATCAACCACGCTCGGGAAGCGCTGTAAAAAACGTTGGTAATAGGGAATCACGGTCGCAACTTGCGTTTGTTGCAGCATAATTTCCGATAACCAAACGCTGTAGGCGCTCTTATTGTGTTGCCAAGGAAGGTTTTTTCTTCCGTAGGCGTCATACCATTTCAAAATGGCGCTGGCAAAAGGTGTCACGACATGCTCTGTGTTCTATTATTTGTAGGCAAAATTGCACCACAGATTGTGGTGAAAGTACAACCGACAAAGTGTGGGGATAATGGTTTTTATTGATAACACTTGCACCAAAGAAAATTCTTTGGATAATCCCCGCTTTGATTAATCAATGTGCAGGCAGAATCCATGAGTGAAGTCACCACTAACGAATACAATGAAGACGGCAAGCTGATCCGCAAAATCCGCAGTTTTGTTCGTCGCGAAGGCCGTTTAACCAAAGGTCAAGAAAATGCGATGAAAGAGTGCTGGCCAACAATGGGCATCGATTACCAAAAGCAACTTCTTGATTGGAAAGAGGTATTTGGTAACGATAATCCTGTCGTGCTTGAAATTGGCTTTGGTATGGGCGCTTCTTTGGTTGAAATGGCGAAAAATGCCCCAGAAAAGAACTTCTTTGGTATTGAAGTGCACAGCCCTGGCGTTGGTGCCTGTCTGTCAGACGCTCGTGACGCAGGCATCACCAATCTGCGTGTGATGTGTCATGATGCGGTTGAAGTGTTTGAGCACATGATTCCGAACGACAGCCTAGCGACGTTGCAATTGTTCTTCCCAGACCCATGGCACAAAAAGCGCCATCACAAGCGTCGTATTGTACAGCTTGAGTTTGCGGAAATGGTTCGTCAAAAGCTGATCCCGAATGAAGGTATCTTCCATATGGCGACGGATTGGGAAAACTACGCTGAGCACATGATTGAAATCATGAACCAAGCGCCAGGTTACAGCAATATTGCCCAAGAAGGCGATTATATTCCACGCCCTGAAGAGCGTCCGCTGACCAAATTCGAAGCGCGTGGTCATCGTCTTGGCCACGGTGTGTGGGATATTAAATTTAAGCGAGTGAGCTAATCGCGGATTTATTGTTTGACTGGTTTTTATAAAATCAGCACACTGCGAAAAAGAAGAGCCAACATTGAGAAATGTTGGCTTTTTTGACCCTACAATAAACACAATAATGGTTTGGTAAAGTCTGTCATGAAGCCAACAAAAGAACTGCTCAACGAAATTTTGCATGAAGTTCGCCCTTTGATTGGGCGTGGGAAAGTCGCCAACTATATTCCTGCTTTGGCCCGAGTGCCAGCGCATAAGCTTGCTATCGCGGTGTACACCAATCAAGGTGAGGTGATCAAAGCGGGAGATGCCGATGAGGCGTTCTCGATACAATCCATTTCTAAAGCGCTGAGTTTAACGCTTGCCATGGGCCTATATCAGCCGGACGAAATTTGGCGTCGAGTGGGTAAGGAGCCTTCTGGGCAAGCGTTTAATTCGCTGATTCAGTTAGAAATGGAACAGGGTATTCCGCGCAACCCGTTCATTAATGCGGGGGCGATAGTGGTGGCCGATCTGCTCGCCAGCCGTTTATCTGCGCCACGCCAGCGTTTGCTGGAATTTGTCCGTCAGCTTTCAGGTGAAACGCATATCTGTTACGACAAAGTGGTGGCTGCTTCTGAAATGATGCACAGCGACCGCAATGCGGCCATTGCTTATCTGATGCGTTCATTTGGCAATTTTGAGAATGACGTTATCCCTGTTCTACATAACTATTTTCATGCCTGTGCGTTAAAAATGAGTTGCGTCGATTTGGCGAAGACCTTTAGTTATTTAGCCAACAAAGGCGTGTCGGTACACACAGACCAACGCATTATTAGCCCTGTGCAAACCAAACAGCTTAATGCCTTATTAGCCACTTGTGGCTTGTACGATGGGGCGGGGGAGTTTGCGTATCGTGTGGGGATGCCAGGCAAATCGGGCGTGGGCGGTGGGATCATCGCCATCGTGCCGGGGGAGATGACCATTGCGGTTTGGTCACCAGAGTTAGACCCTTCAGGAAACTCGTTAGCGGGCACGAAAGCGCTAGAGTTGCTTTCTGAGCGAATTGGGCGTTCGATTTTCTAAAGAAGCGATGTCATGAATAAAGGAAAGGGTTGGTGTCCGTGCGCCAACCCTTTTGTCATTTATCGAACTGGCTTAATCTTCTTCAGCCATAAACGCTTCGAGCAAGTCGTTTAGGAACAGCTTACCTTTCTCTGTGATTTGCCAACTGGTTTCGTTGTCATTCAAATAGCCCATCTCAACGGCCCATTGAATGGTTGTCTCGATAAAACTCAGTGGTAGCCCGGTTGTGTCAATAAAATCTTGTTTCGGGCACGCTTCCATCAATCTAAAGCGATTCATAAAGAACTCAAACGGACGATCGATCTCTTCGACCAACTGTTCGCTATCAAGATAAGGTTTGACCATATTTTGATGCGCCGCCAAGTAGCCCTTCGGATGCTTAATTTTGGTGGTGCGAATGATGCGCCCGTCAGCAAAGCTCAGTTTGCCGTGTGAGCCACAGCCAATCCCTAAGTAATCGCCAAAGCGCCAGTAGTTAAGATTGTGCTGACATTGATAACCGGGTTTGCTGTAACCGGAAATCTCGTACTGCACGTATCCTGCTTGTGTGAGTTTCTGATGGCCTTGCTCAAAGATGTCCCACAACTGGTCGTCGTCGGGGAGAACCGGCGGCTTGTAGTAGAACATGGTATTTGGCTCAATGGTGAGCTGGTACCAAGAAAGATGAGGCGGATTAAGCTCAATCGCTTTGTCCAGATCGGCCAGAGCTTGTTCGATGCTTTGATCGGGCAAACCGTGCATGAGATCGAGGTTAAAACTGTTCAAGCCAATTTGATGAGCCAGTCTCGCTGCGTTCACGGCTTCATCTTGGCCGTGAATACGTCCCAAACGCTCAAGCTTTTGCTGCTCAAAACTTTGTACGCCGATGGATATGCGTGTGATCCCTGCTTTGCGATAGCCGGCAAAACGCTCCGCTTCGATGGTGCCGGGATTGGCTTCCATGGTGATCTCGATCGAAGGCGTAAAGGGAATGCGTTTTTCGATCCCTTGCAAAAGATCTCGAATGCCTTCTGCTGAGATGAGGCTTGGTGTGCCACCGCCGATAAAAATCGAGTGCAGTGGCCTTGGTGCGCGGTGAAGCTGATACTTTTCGATGTCACGGTCAAGATCTTCCAGCAGCGCATTGATGTACATCTGCTCTGGAATCTGCTCTTTGAGTGCGTGAGAGTTGAAGTCGCAATAAGGGCACTTTTGTACACACCATGGGATGTGAACATACAAACTGAGTGCTGGGGGCGTTAACATGCGAGTACCTTACACCAAAGGCTGTTCACGTAGCGTAGCAAAAAGCTGTTTCAACGCTTTGCCACGATGAGAGAGTTGTTTCTTGCGCGCAGGTTCAAGCTCGGCAGAAGCGCAGTTGTCTTCTGGGACGAAGAAGATGGGGTCGTAGCCAAAGCCATTGTCACCGTGTGCTTGCGTTAGAATGCGGCCTTCCCATTTGCCGTGGCAGACAATAGGGGTTGGGTCGTTTTCGTGGCGCATCAACACCAACACGCAATGGAAACGCGCGGTGCGTTGCGCTTCTGGCACGCCTTCCATCGCTTTTAAGAGCTTTTCTAGGTTCTCTTGATCTGAGGCTTTCTCTCCTGCGTAACGTGCAGAGTAAATTCCTGGAGCGCCCTGAAGAAAATCCACTTCTAAACCTGAATCATCCGCAATCGCTGCAAGCCCGGTCTCTTTAGCGGCGTGACGCGCCTTGATGATGGCATTTTCAATGAAAGTTGTGCCCGTTTCAGCCACTTCAGACACATTGAATTCGCTTTGTGCGACGACATCAAAACCGAAATCGGCAAGTAGGTCTGCCATTTCGCGAACTTTGCCTTGGTTACCTGTGGCTAATACGATCTTTTTCATGGTGTTCTCGTTATTCTTCAACATAAAACTTTTGGGTAAATTTGAGTTTGCCTGCGCCTTTGATGCCTGCGTTGACATCAAGATCGAAGGTCAGGGTCTCTTCGTGGCTGATCGGCAACTCCGCTAAATAATAAATCGCGCTCCCTTCTTGGACACGCTTAAATTCCAGAGTACGAATCTGGCCGAGTAAATTCTTGGCTTGGCCCGATATGGTGGCGTCGAGTGCTGGTTTTCCTACACGGCTTTTGTCCAACACACTGATGTTGATAATGGCACTGTATTCGTTACGTTTTAGCCCATAGCTTCTCGCCACTTTTGGGGTTAAAAAGGTGGAATTGAATGCGACGTAATGCACTTCCGCATCTTTAATGGTTTTGAATTGTTCTGCCCATGTTGGTAGAGCCATCAGACAACTCAGTAATGCAACCATCCATTTGTTCATTGTAGACTTCCTTACTCGTTATTGGCGGTAAACAAAAAGCCATCACAAGATGGCTTTTACTTCGTCTGGTATTTGTTGTGGAGCGTGAACACGCACTTGTTTGTGCCGTCCGAGTTCTCCTTTTTCTATCGTGACCAGACTTTTAGCAACTTTAAACCACTTACCCAGTAACTTGGTTAAATGCCCATTTGCTTTCCCATCGACGGGGGGCGCGGTGATGGCAATTTTCAGTTCATCACCATGCAAGCCAAGGATTTTATCACGACTTGCTTTGGGTTGGATGTAGAGACGAAGCACCACATCCTCACCATCAAGCCAAACCGCTTGGCTCATTACAACTGATACCAAATCGGGCCAATCACATCGCCCATCAAGAAGTTAGCGAATTGCAGAGCGATGAACAGCACTAGCACGCTTAAGTCAAAGCCCCCCATGGCGGGCAAAATACGACGAATCGGTGCCAGCATAGGTTCAGTTAATTGATGGAACACGTATTCGATAGGGCTGCGACCTTGGCTCACCCAGCTCAGAATCGCACGAATCAACAGTACCCAGAACAACAGACCACCAGCGGCTTTCACCAGTGACAGTAAACCAAGGTAGAGGAAATCGGCACTAAAGGTGACGGAACCACCAGAAGCAATCAGGATCAGCGCAACAAACTTCAACACACACAAGACGTAGGCAAACAATACGGTTGCCAGATCTAGACTACCAATGGATGGGATCACACGGCGCAGCGGGCCGATTACGGGTTGGGTTGCTTTGACGATAAATTGCGAAAATGGATTGTAAAAATCCGCACGCGCGGCTTGCAGCCAAATTCGTAAGATCACGACCATGATATAGAGATCAAACAGCGTCGAAATCAGAAAACTCATTGCATTCATAGATGCCCCTCAAAACGTAGAGCTGCTAAGCAGCCAGGTGATTAAAACAGTTTTTCCATCTCTTGCGCACGAGCCACTGCCGCTTGCATGGCCTTGGCTACGATATCAGAGAGTTGATGTTCATTGAAAGTACGTAATGCTTCGGCGGTCGTCCCTCCTTTGGAGGTGACGTTCTCGCGTAGAGTCGCCAGTTCGGTGTCTGGGTTTTCCACCACCATACTGGCCGCCCCCAATGCGGATTGCTGAACCAGCAAACGAGCGGTTTGCTTATCAAATCCTTGTGCCATCGCTTCAGCTTGCATGGCTTCCATAAAGAGGAAGAAATACGCAGGAGCACTGCCTGCCGCCGCAATGACATGATTAATGCCAGATTCTTCATCGACCCAGCAGGTTTTGCCGACCGCTTGCATCAACTGTTCGGCAAAGTGGCGATCTTGCTCTGCCACTGAGGTTGGAGCATATAAGCCGCTCATGCCTAACCTGAGTTGCGATGGGGTATTGGGCATGACGCGCACTAAGTTGAGTTGAGTGGCCAGCATGTCATTTAATCGCGCGCAGCTAATGCCAGCAGCAATCGAAATAACCAGCTTATTGGAGAAGTCGATGGATTGTAGCGGTTTGCACACTTCTTCCATCATTTGCGGTTTCACAGAAAGGACGATCACGTCTGCTTGCGTGGCTGCCATAAAATTATCGCTGGTGGTCTGAATGCCAAACTGCTGCTCAAGGGGCAAACGACGCGTCTCGCTGGGTGCGGTGGCGGTGATTCTATCGGCAGGGTAACCGTCCGCCACTAAGCCAGAGACAATGGCTCTCACCATATTGCCAGCACCGATAAAAGCGATGTTCTTATGTTCCATATTTCTGTTCCGCTAGTAAGTAAAAGTCGCCGAGTTACGCTTTATTGCTGTAATCGCGATGGCCAAAAATGGCGGTGCCAATACGCACCATGGTTGAACCTGATTCGATGGCGGCATCCATGTCGCCGCTCATGCCCATCGATAAAGTATCCACGCTTGGATAGCGTTGAGCTAAGCGTTGTTGTAGCTCAGCAAGCGGTTGGAATGCCGCTAACTGAGCAGCGTGGTCATCGACGTTTTCAGGGATTGACATCAACCCCCTTAAAGTGAGGTTGGGCAAGCGTGAAATCAACTCAGCAAGTGCAAATATTTCCTCACCGGATACACCTGACTTAGAGGCTTCGCCGCTGGTGTTCACTTGGATCAGCACTTGCAGTGGTGGGAGCTCTGCTGGGCGTTGATCATTTAAACGTTGAGCGATTTTGTCACGATCAATGGTATGTACCCACGCAAAGTGCTCCGCCACTAAGCGACTTTTATTCGATTGAATAGGACCGATGAAATGCCACTCGATGGATTTCTCAGGGTGTTGCTCGGCAAAAAATCGGACTTTTTCTACGCCTTCTTGCACGTAGTTCTCACCAAAAGCCCTTTGACCAGCATGATAGGCTTCGAGAATCGCCTCGACAGGTTTGGTTTTACTGACCGCTAAAAGTTGCACTGAGTCTCGAGCTCGTCCACACTTTTGCGTAGAGTCGTGAATCTGTGTGGTGATATGTTCAATGTTTTGTTGAATACTGTTCATCGCAAGTCTTTTAAGGGAAAAATAATGGATATCACTGAGTTACTGGATTTTAGTGTAAAACATAACGCATCAGATCTACATCTTTCTGCGGGTGTGCCTCCTATGGTACGCATAGATGGCGATGTAAGAAAGCTCGGTGTGCCCGCATTTAATCATGCTGATGTGCATCGTTTGGTTTTTGAGATCATGAACGATTCACAGCGCAGTGAGTTTGAAGAGAAATTGGAAGTCGATTTTTCCTTTGAATTGCCTAACGTAGGTCGCTTTCGTGTTAACGCCTTCAACCAATCTCGTGGCTGCTCTGCGGTGTTTCGTACCATTCCAACCAATATCCCGACCTTGGAAGAGCTTGAGTGCCCGCAAATTTTTGAAAAAATTGCGAAGTGTGAAAAAGGCTTGGTGCTGGTCACCGGGCCGACAGGTTCAGGTAAATCAACCACGTTAGCGGCGATGGTGGATTACATTAACCGAAACTACAACAAACACATTCTGACCATTGAAGATCCGATTGAATTTGTTCACCAAAATCAGAAATGTTTGATTAACCAACGCGAAGTTCATCGCGACACTCACAGTTTTAAAAATGCGTTGCGCAGTGCCTTGCGTGAAGACCCGGATGTGATTTTAGTGGGTGAGTTACGTGACCAAGAGACCATCAGCCTAGCGCTCACCGCGGCAGAAACGGGCCACTTGGTGTTTGGTACGTTGCACACCAGTAGTGCAGCAAAAACCATTGACCGTATTATTGATGTGTTCCCTGGCAGTGACAAAGACATGGTGCGCTCAATGCTTTCTGAATCACTGCGCGCCGTTATCGCCCAGAAACTGCTGAAACGCATTGGAGGCGGGCGAGTGGCGTGTCATGAAATCATGATGGCGACGCCTGCCATTCGTAACTTGATCCGTGAAGATAAAGTGGCACAGATGTACTCCATTATCCAAACAGGGGCTGCGCACGGCATGCAGACGATGGAACAGAATGCGCGTCAGTTGATGGCACAGGGCAAAGTGGCCAAAGAAGAAGTCGACGCCAAAATTGAGATTGAAACTATCCAGTTTTAACTGAGGTCTGCAATGAGCATGGATTTAAACAAGATTTTAGAAGGGATGATCACGCTTAAAGCGTCGGATCTTTATATCACGGTTGGTGCCCCCGTGCTGTTTCGTGTCGATGGTGAGCTGCGGCCGCAAGGCGAAAAATTATCGCAAATTGAAGTAGCTCAACTGCTGGATGGGGCGATGGACGAAGAGCGGCGCGCTGACTTTCGCAAAAGCCGCGAGTCAAACTTTGCCATTGTACGAGATTCGGGCCGTTTTCGTGTCAGTGCCTTCTACCAACGAGAGCTTCCTGGTGCGGTAATTCGCCGCATTGAAACCAACATTCCAACCTTTGAGGAACTTAAGCTGCCTCATGTTTTGCAAGACTTAGCGATTGCCAAGCGTGGATTGGTGCTGGTGGTGGGGGCAACGGGCTCGGGTAAATCGACCACCATGGCTGCGATGACAGGCTATCGAAATACCCACCGTGGTGGACACATTTTGACGGTGGAAGACCCAATTGAATTTGTTCACGAACATAAACGCTGTATTGTCACCCAGCGAGAAGTCGGCTTGGATACGGAAAGCTATGAAGTCGCATTGAAGAACTCGCTGCGTCAAGCGCCAGATATGATTCTGATCGGTGAGATTCGCAGTCGCGAAACCATGGAATACGCGATGACGTTTGCTGAAACGGGTCACTTGTGTATGGCGACGCTACATGCCAACAACGCCAACCAAGCGCTGGAACGCATCTTACACTTGGTGCCTAAAGAGCAAAAAGAGCAGTTTTTGTTTGATCTCTCCATGAACCTAAAAGGGGTGGTGGGTCAGCAGTTGATTCGTGACAAAAATGGTAAAGGTCGTCACGGTGTGTTCGAGGTGTTACTGAACAGCCCACGCGTGTCGGATTTGATCCGTCGTGGCGATTTGCATGAGCTGAAAATGACCATGGCGAAGTCGAAAGAGGTCGGTATGCAGACCTTTGACCAATCACTCTATAAATTAGTGGTGAAAGGAAAAATCAGTGAGGAAGACGCGTTGCACAGTGCTGACTCAGCGAACGACTTACGTTTAATGTTGAAAACACAACGAGGCGATCTTAGCACTCCCGGTTCTTTGGCAAACGTGAAGATTGATATGGATTAGTTCGGCAGTGCCAAAACACCATGAAAAAACGAGAGACCAGAAGTCTCTCGTTTTGTTTAGGGAGTGCGAAGGTGAAGAGTCTTCGGTGAGTTAGCCCCACTGAGCTTCAAACCAACTCTCTAAAATAATTACCGCAGATTGGCAATCGACGTTGCCTTTGCTCAAAGCTTTGTAACCGCCCATAGAGAACAGCTCAGAACGCGCTTCCGTAGTCGATAGGCGTTCATCATGCAACTCAACCGGAAGACCGAAGCGCCCTTGTAGGCGTTGAGCAAACTTCTTCGCGCGTGGAGTAATGGTTTCTAAGGCCTTGCCGTGTAAATCTGTCGGCAATCCCACCACCAATAAATTGGGTTGCCACTCTTTGATTTGCTTTTCAATCTCATCCCAATTTGGAATGCCGTCATTGGCTTTGAAAGCCTTCAGTGGTGATGCGGTGCCAGTAATTTCTTGGCCGATGGCACTACCAATGCTTTTGGTGCCAAAATCGAATGCCATGATGGTGCGAGACATAAATAACCTAAGTCAAACGGGTTAAGCGTGACCAGCTTGATCGGAAAGCTGAGACGCGTGAATTCCAAGCATTTGCACGGCTTTTTGCCAGCGCATTGCTATCGGTGTGTCAAAAATAATATCAGGATTGGCTTCAACTGTGAGCCACGAGTTCTCCGCTAACTCGGCTTCGAGTTGCCCAGCACTCCAGCCTGAGTAACCGAGTGCGACGATGTAGCTGCTTGGTTCCGCTTCTGTGCCAAGCACAGTCAAAATATCTTTTGAGGTGGTAACCGAGATCTGCTCGGTCATTTGCAAGCTCGACTCATAGAAATCTTTCGGTCTATGGAGAATGAAGCCGCGATCTTCAGCGACTGGCCCACCATTGTAGACTGGCTTTGTCAGACTTGAGGTGTTCAACTGAGGATGAACAGGCTGGACATCGACTTGCTCGAGCATTTTGCCCACGGTGATATCAATAGGCGCGTTGATCATTAAGCCCATTGCGCCTTCTTCATTGTGTTCACAGATATAGATGACGCTGTGCTGAAAGTAGGGATCTTTCATACCCGGCATCGCAACCAGAAAATGATTTGTCAGGTTCATACAGGACTCCAATCTGTTACAGCAGAGCCATTGCTGGCTCTGTACACCATGTTTAAGCTTGAGCTTGTAAACGACGTTCAATTGCGTCCATTAGTTTACCAGTAATCGAGATATCGAAGGCTGCTTCAATTTCGCGAATACAGGTTGGACTGGTGACGTTAATTTCCGTCAGTTTATCGCCTATCACATCCAAGCCAACAAAAATAAGCCCTTTTTCTTTTAATGTTGGAGCCACTGCGTTAGCAATTTTTAGATCGGTTTCGCTCAGTGGACGAGGTTCGCCACGGCCACCTGCAGCCAAGTTACCACGAGTTTCCCCTTTCGCAGGAATACGCGCTAAGCAATAAGGCATCGGTTCGCCATCCACCACCAAAATGCGTTTGTCACCGTTGCTGATGTCAGGCACGAAAGTTTGCGCCATTGCGTAATTTTGGCCATGGTTGGTCAGTGTTTCGATGATCACAGAAACGTTAGGATCATTCTCCTTCACACGGAAAATAGAAGCACCACCCATACCATCCAGCGGTTTTAAAATGATGTCGCCATGTTCTTGGCGAAACGCTTTAATTTTCTCTGCTTTGCGCGTCACGATCGTGGTTGGCGTTAGTTCTGGGAACCAAGCGGTAAAGAGCTTCTCATTGCAATCGCGTAAGCTTTGAGGCTTGTTGACGACCAAGATGCCTTGCTCTTCTGCTCGCTCAAGAATGTACGTCGCGTAAATGTACTCCGTATCAAACGGAGGATCCTTACGCATCAAGACCGCATCCAGTTCCGCCAACTCGATGGTTTGTTCTGATGTGAACTCATACCAACCATTCGGATCTTCTTTCAGTTGCACCACTTTGGTGTCAGCAATAGCAACGCCTTGATCTAAGTGTAGATCATTCATCTCCATATAATGGATTTCCCAACCGCGACGTTGAGCTTCTAGCATCATGGCGAAGCTAGAATCTTTTTTAATGTTAATGGACGAAATTGGATCCATTACGATGCCGAGTTTGATCATCACTGTTCTCCGTGTTATCCCAGATCGCCGAAACGAACCTGTAAGGCGGTAATTGCGGTTAACGCTGCCGTTTCTGTGCGCAATACACGTGGTCCTAGCAGCGTTTCTTCGAATTGATATTGTTGTGTCATGTCGATCTCTTCAGAAGAGAGACCGCCCTCAGGACCAATCAGCAAGCGTACTTTTGTGACAGGCTCTGGCAGGGTGTTGATGGAGTATTTTGCGCGTGGGTGTAGATTGAGTTTAAGTCCATCGTACTCTTCTGCACACCAAGCTTCTAAAGACATGATTGGGCGAATTTCAGGAATGGTATTACGGCCACATTGCTCACACGCACTGATCGCAATTTTTTGCCATTGTGCGAGTTTTTTCTCGAAACGTTTTTCATCTAGCTTCACACCACAACGGTCAGAAATCAGCGGAGTAATGGTGTTCACACCCAGCTCTACCGATTTTTGGATAGTGAACTCCATTTTTTCACCACGGGAAATGACCTGCCCAAGATGAAGATCGAGCGGGGACTCACTGTTACGCTCAACCCTTTCACTGAGTTCGACCATCACACTCTTCTTACCCACTTCACTGATCACGGCGGGAAACTCAGCGCCACTGCCGTCAAAGAGTAAGACTTCTTGGCCTTCTTTCATGCGTAATACACGTCCGATATGGCCTGCAGCGTCGTCGCATAGTGCGATAACACCTAGATGTTGAATGGTTTCTGGATGATAAATTCGAGGGATACGCATGGTATTTCAAGTTCCTGACTACGCGAATATTTAGAGATTAACATGGATGCTGCGAGGGCAAAAAACAAGTCAGTTAAGTAATTTAAGCGTGAGTTCATAATTTGAGGAGGATTTAATTGTAATTCATTCTTGGTGTGAATAATTTCTTTCGTTCTTGATGCTTTGGCTTTTGCGAATTTACTCAATGGCTTAGGTGTTTAAGAGATAAACAATAATGAAAAATAATGGAAAGTGTTATGAATAAGACCAAACTGGCAATGGTTTGTGCATTGCTAACAACGATGGCTGGGTGTAACTCAGGATCATCTTCTGATGGCCCTGGTGAGCTTGGTAGCCCCAACATCAAAGGGGATCCTTCACTGAATAAAATTTATTCTTACCAAGAGAGTGATTTATCCACCACGGCCATCGAGTGTGCCAAGATTTACAAACAAAATCTGTCTTGCTCGTTGGAAAAAATACGCCCAATCGGCGCTAATCGAGCTGATGATATAACCCTTGAAGAGATTCAAAGCAGGCTGCTCGTATCACATCAATGGATGGCAGAAAGCTTTATCGCAGCGCTTAAAGCGATAAATGATCAAGATTTGCTGAATTTGTTCAAACCACTGAACACGATAGTCCTGAGTTATGACATCCGTCCTTCTTTTTATCATTCACGGACGGCATCAATGTACATTGATGCGCGTTACCTTTGGCGAGATTACTCCGATTGGAGAACGATTCATCAACAAGACGATTATCGTAAGGAGTTCGCTCGGGAGTTTACGTACGAAAATGCGTCTCGCTATGTCTATGGCCAGACACTTAACTATGTAACAGTCTCCAATCAGTATGATTCGATGCGAAATAGCACTCGCAGTGCAGAGAAGATTGCCCCCGGCCTGTTTAGGCTGTTGGCGCATGAACTGGCACATGCCAATGATTTGCTTCCACCCCACGACCTAATTGAGCTCGCTAGCCGTGGCACTATCCTTAATGAGGTTGAAGATGCCAATCACATCTACTCTCAGCTTAGCTCCACACATGGTTTAACGTCGCAACTGCTTCTTGAGGCGGCTGCGACATCGTTTCATGGTAAACCGATGACGGACCTAGTGCGAAATTCAACGGGAGAGCAGGCTGGAGGAGAATTTGAAACAGACGGTGCCGCTGCCTTTTATGGCTATTCGACCGAGCGAGAAGATGTCGCAACGTTGTTTGAAAACTATATGATGCACAAAAAATATGGCGCTATTAATGAAGTGGCCTTTGTAAGCGTTCCCCAAACAGAAGCATACACCTGCGATGACTGGAAAATACTTTGGGGACAAAGAGATCGTTTATCCGATAAAAATGTACGTAGTAGAGTACTGTTTGTTGCTCAGCAAATTCTCAATCAAACGCCTCAAGTGATCGAGGAGAATTTGCCTCCCGTTTCCTCAGTGCCAACGGCGATGCCAATAGGAAAAGGGTGGTGTGAGACTCTAGGGGCTAATTATGATAGTGCCGCCGGTGCTCGTTTTGCTGCTCCGTATTCTAAAGCAGGAGAGCGCTTTGGTTACCTAGAAGATATCGGTGCTAAAGAGTGATTATTTGCTCCTAACATATATCCCAGCCAAAGCGCTGGGATATTTTTATCTCACGGTACAGGATTGCTGCACAAACGGATTATGATTGCCTTGAATCTTGGCAATGCGATCATCTCTTGTGCACTCCCATTCATCAACGGGGTATGATTTGTTCCAAGCCTGCATCAGTTGCTGTTGTTGCTTGGAAAGCTGAAAGCCATACTCTTGGCTCATGTAAAGATAAGTACGTGCAATAGAGCCGCGTGCTCTGTCTGGCGGCATGACTTTACGTTGTTTGAAGTTGACCTGCATTTCACAGCGCCCATAGCTGACACCATCTACGCCATTCCACTGACTGAAGTTGAAGTTTGAACGATCGCCATTGACTTCGCCGATCGCTGGCGTGAGGTTGTGTAAGTCCGCTTCCATCAAGCGAAACTGTTGATCATTTTTACTGCAGTTTTTGCGTCCACCTTTTTGCCAGCATTGACGCTGGTGGCCAAATTGCCAAGCGGGGACGACATGCTCCCATTCAATACGCGAGGCGCGAGTTTGCTGCTTGCGTACTTGGTAACCGCATGCCTCCAAGTTAGGAACGCCTTTCTTGCCTTGCCATTCAATGTCGCAGCCACAGTAAAAGCTAACGGGATGATCTTGGTAGATCTTCACCGCCTGTTGTTTGGCGGCTGAGAAGGAGCTGGGTGGCGCGGCCTGGATCGCAAAGGCAGTGAACGAGGCAATAAAAATGAGTAATCGCTTCATGCTAAAAGTCTTTAAAAAGTATGACTTTTAGCATTCTAGCACGCGTATTTTATTCAATGTAATAAGTAAGTTAATAAATAGCAACAGGGGGAGAGTGCCACGCTATGAGAGTTGGACACCGGTGAAGAGCAAGGTTTGTCGGCACTTTTGGCAGGTATAGCTGGCCTCATTACGCAGAACTTTGTTGTGGCGACGGATGGTTAACGGAAACTCGCGACATTGGCAGCGATATTGGAAGGTTTTTCCTTGCACGGAAGCAACTGCAAATTGATGCGTTGTGTTGGCGGGCAAGAGAAAGACGCCTTGCATGATGGATTGCCATTCTACGCCATGAGGTTTAACTCGGCCATATAACTGATAAGTGAGCAAGTGAGCCACTTCATGAGGAATCACTTCTTCCAAGAAAGCCGTTTTGTTCTCTTTGAACAAAATCGGGTTAAGACGAATTTGATTGAGTTGCAGATACGCCTTACCTGCCGCTTTGCCTCTTAATTGATAGCTAAGAAGTGGCATTGGAAACTGGCGCTGAAAGTAGTGGTTGGCTTTATCGATACAAGCGTGCAGTGCTTTTTGGGCTTGGTAGTGCAGCTCAAACTCGATCTTTTTCATCAAAAATTTGCCCTCATGGTGTGATGAGGGCAAATAATAGCATTATCTGTTGATGCTTCTAGGGGTAAAGACCCTAGTGGTGTTTTTTCTTGATGGTTTCATGGTAGGCGTGCCACGTGGCGTAGCCAAGTATCGGCATGGTGAAGAGCATACCAATGCCGTAAGTGGCAAAGCCAATCAGAATGCCACCAGCAATAATGGCTGCCCAAACAATCATTGCCGGAATGTTGGACTTCACGGCATTAAAGCTGCTGAAAACCGCTGTCATCATATCGACTCGGCGTTCCATCATCATCGGAATCGAAAACGCAGAAATGCTGAAGACGATACTGGCCAGGACGAAACCAACGAGTGAACCAATCACTAAGAAAGGAAGAAACTCTGTAAGTGGTGCGCCTTGCACAGAAGGGTAGAGGGCATGGAGTAAAGCGGCAATGCGCATCCAGAAAATCATGCACACCGCTAACAGCACCGCAAAGGCCCATTGAGAAGAAGAGTTGCGTCCAATGGCTTTCATTGAGTGGAGTAGGCTGGCGCTATGGCCGCGTTCTCTTTCCCAACTGGCATCATACAAACCAAGCGCAAGAAATGGGCCGATGAGCATGTATACCACCAAGCTGGGCATTACCACCAAATGAGTTCCTTGCCATTCAACCAGCAGCACAATACCGATGGCGGCAGCCATGAAGCATAAGCCATAAAAGGCGCTGATAAGTGGCATTCGAATGAAGTCATGCAAGCCAAGTGCTAGCCAGTGAAACGGGGCGGACACACTGAGTTGGTTACATGGAATAGTGCGAGCGTATTCGTGATCGGGCACGTCCTTTCGTTTTTGCTCCAGATCCGATGGGTCTACGGTACGAGGCATAGCTCCTCCTTGATCGATTCACTGTCAGACTGACGTTGACTGTCAGTAGGTTTCAGATGCGGGGCAAGCTCTCTTTTATTACCGTTAGCATCTGTTTTGTTGTCGTTAAGATGAGAGATAAATCTCATTTAACATTTATTTAACTATCGTTGGAGTTAGTTAAAAATACAAATGCCATGGCGAATTTTTCGTCGCACAAATGAAAAAGCCTTCGCATTTGGCGAAGGCTTTGGATAGTGAGATGAGTTGTATCTTACTTGATACCAGCAAACTCGCGCAGTAGTGCTGCTTTGTCAGTCGCTTCCCATGGGAACTCTTCGCGACCGAAGTGACCGTATGCTGCAGTCTTCTTGTAGATTGGCTGAAGTAGATTCAGCATTTCTTGTAGACCGTATGGACGTAGGTCGAAGAACTGACGCACCGCTTCAATGATGATGTCGTGAGATACTTTCTCGGTACCGAATGTTTCAACCATGATAGAGGTTGGATCCGCAACACCGATTGCGTAAGAAAGTTGGATTTCACAACGGTCAGCCATACCAGCTGCGACGATGTTTTTCGCTACGTAACGCGCTGCGTATGCGGCAGAACGGTCTACTTTCGATGGATCTTTACCAGAGAAAGCACCACCACCGTGACGAGCTGCGCCGCCGTAGGTATCAACGATGATCTTACGACCAGTCAAACCACAGTCACCCATAGGACCACCGATAACGAAACGACCGGTTGGGTTGATGAAGTATTTGGTTTCTTTGTTTAGCCATTCAGAAGGAAGAACTGGCTTGATGATCTCTTCCATAACCGCTTCGCGAAGATCTGGAGTGGAGATAGAATCGCAGTGCTGAGTTGAAAGAACAACCGCATCAATACCAACAATTTTGCCTTGCTCGTATTGGAAAGTAACCTGTGATTTTGCATCAGGACGCAACCATGGCAGTGTGCCATCTTTACGAACTTTTGCTTGACGCTCCATCAAACGGTGAGCGTAAGTGATGGGTGCTGGCATAAGAACTTCAGTTTCGTTACATGCGTAACCGAACATGATGCCTTGGTCGCCCGCGCCTTGCTCTTTAGGATCGGCTTTATCAACACCTTGGTTGATGTCTGGAGACTGTTTACCGATAGTGTTCAGTACTGCACATGAGTTTGCATCGAAACCCATATCTGAATGTACATAACCAATTTCACGCACAGTTTCACGAGTTAACTCTTCGATATCAACCCATGCAGAAGTGGTGATTTCACCACCGACCATTACCATGCCAGTTTTTACGTACGTTTCACATGCAACACGCGCTTTTGGGTCTTGTTCAAGAATCGCATCAAGAACCGCATCAGAAATCTGGTCTGCAATTTTATCTGGATGACCTTCTGAAACCGACTCAGAAGTAAACAGGTGCTTAGCCATGAGAGCTCCACTTTTATTAATCTAATCTGCTGTGAGAATGCATGCTCCAGCAGTAGGAAATACAATAATTTTTGTAGGTGTTTCTACATCTAGACGTCTATTCTAGTTTTGAATGCTCGAATTACAAGCTCTTTTTTATTATTAGCGAAAACCAAACGTTTGCTTAATCGAGTGAGAAAATGTTTTTTTCTCAGTGAAATGGCATTAAGTCGCTTACATTTCCACAAATTGTTCAGGTAAATCGTTTGCAGTCGAGAGATTGCTTTGCGAAAATAATCACCACTCGATTTTCTATGTTATCAATTCGCTTAATGCACTCAGGAGCAGACATGCCTTCTCGTAAACATCTCGCTAATGCAATCCGCGCACTCAGCATGGACGGCGTACAAAAAGCAAACTCAGGCCACCCAGGCGCACCTATGGGTATGGCGGACATCGCTGAAGTTCTTTGGCGTGGCCACCTAAACCACAACCCATCAAACCCAGAGTGGGCTGATCGCGACCGTTTYGTACTCTCTAACGGCCACGGCTCGATGCTGATTTACTCGCTACTGCACCTWAGCGGTTACGAGCTTTCTATCGATGATCTGAAAAACTTCCGTCAATTGCATTCTAAGACTCCGGGCCACCCAGAATACGGCTACGCGCCTGGTATCGAAACAACRACGGGCCCTCTAGGTCAAGGCATCACCAACGCGGTTGGTATGGCAATGGCTGAGAAAGCGCTCGCAGCGCAGTTCAACAAASCWGGCCACGACATCGTTGACCACTTCACTTACGTGTTCATGGGTGATGGCTGTCTGATGGAAGGTATCTCGCACGAGGCWTGYTCTCTAGCGGGTACGCTAGGYCTTGGTAAACTGATTGCATTCTGGGATGACAACGGCATCTCTATCGACGGTCACGTTGAAGGYTGGTTYTCTGACGATACGCCTAAGCGTTTCGAAGCKTACGGCTGGCACGTTATCCCAGCWGTGGATGGTCACAATGCTGAAGCGATCAACGCAGCAATTGAAGCYGCTAAAGCAGATCCTCGCCCAACTCTAATCTGTACTAAAACTATCATCGGTTTTGGTTCACCAAACAAATCGGGTTCACACGACTGTCACGGAGCACCACTAGGTGCGGAAGAAATTGCAGCAACACGTAAAGAACTAGGTTGGGAGCACGGTCCTTTTGAAATTCCGCAAGAAGTGTACGCAGAATGGTCAGCGAAGGAAGCAGGCGCAGCTAAGGAAGCAGCGTGGAACGAGAAATTTGCAGCTTATGAAGCAGCATATCCAGAGCTTGCCGCAGAGTTCAAACGCCGCGTAAATGGCGAGCTTCCAGCTCAGTGGGAAGAGAAAGCAAACCAAATCATTGCAGATCTTCAAGCAAACCCAGCGAACATCGCATCACGTAAAGCATCGCAAAACGCGCTAGAAGCGTTTGGTAAAATGCTGCCAGAATTCATGGGCGGCTCTGCTGACCTAGCGCCTTCTAACCTCACCATGTGGTCGGGTTCTAAGTCGCTAGAAGCAAACGACTTCTCTGGTAACTACATCCACTATGGAGTACGTGAATTCGGTATGACAGCGATCATGAACGGTATCGCGCTACACGGCGGTTTCGTACCTTACGGCGCAACCTTCCTGATGTTCATGGAATACGCACGTAACGCAATGCGCATGGCGGCTCTGATGAAGATTCAGAACATCCAAGTGTACACGCACGATTCTATCGGTCTTGGCGAAGATGGCCCAACTCACCAACCGGTTGAGCAAATCGCATCACTGCGTCTAACGCCAAACATGAGCACATGGCGTCCATGTGACCAAGTGGAATCGGCAGTTGCATGGAAACTGGCGATTGAGCGTAAAGATGGTCCATCGGCACTGATTTTCTCTCGTCAAAACCTAGCACAGCAACCACGCAGTGCTGAGCAAGTGGCAGACATCGCCAAAGGTGGTTACATCCTGAAAGACAGCGATGGTAAGCCTGAGCTGATCCTAATCGCGACGGGTTCAGAAGTTGAGCTAGCAGTGAAAGCGGCTGAACAACTAACCGCTGAAGGTAAGAAAGTGCGTGTGGTTTCAATGCCTGCTACTGATACTTTCGACAAGCAAGACGCGGCTTACCGTGAATCTGTATTGCCATCAGACGTAACAGCACGTATCGCTATCGAAGCGGGCATTGCGGATTTCTGGTACAAGTACGTAGGCTTCGACGGTCGCATCATCGGTATGACGACTTTCGGTGAATCAGCACCTGCTGACCAGCTGTTCGAAATGTTTGGTTTCACTGTAGAAAACGTAGTGAACACAGCGAAAGAACTTCTCGCGTAATCACGATTTCAGACAAATCAAACTCAAAGCCCTGCTTTATTTAGCGGGGCTTTTTATTATCCTTGCCATGTCGAGCGAGGCTAACACACCCGTCGATTTTGCCCACCTTCCACTGGCTGAACAAACGCACAAACCGCTTTCTTCTTGCATCAAACATTCTGTTTGCCATCTTTCATCTATAGTTAAAACATCACCGCTATCAAGCCGTCACAAGAAGCGATGCCAGATCCAAAAACACCCCTAAGCTATTGAGGAAATAACATCGTGAGCAAACGAACTATTCACATACTGTGGTTGTCTCTAGTTTCCTTGCCCTGCTTCGCCGCGGATTTGACGGTAAGGGTGCTCACTGAACAAGGGGAACCTCTTGAAAACGCGGTCGTGCTTCTCAAGTCAGAAGCGCTTCTTCAGTCTCTCCAGCCGATGCCTGTGACTGAATTAAGCCAAAACCACCGAACTTTTACCCCGAATGTATTGGTGATCACCAAAGGCAGTGCTGTCGAATTTCCTAATCGTGATAGAGTTCGACACCATGTTTACTCGTTCTCAAACGCAAAAACATTTGAACTCAAACTCTATTCAGGTCGGCCTGAAAAACCCGTCGTGTTTGATAAGGCGGGGGTTGTTGAGATTGGCTGCAATATTCACGATAGCATGCTGGCATGGATTCTAGTCTCCGACACGCCACTCTTTGCCAAAACAAACAATCAAGGTGAAGTGTATTTCACTCAGCAACAGGCCGATACCTATCAGATTGAAGTGTGGCATTCTGCGTTACCCTTTGGCTCTCCCTTAGTCACTCAAAACGCCGTTTTAACTGAAAACAATGCTGCTGTCGAAGTGGTGATGCCCGCGTTAGGAGGGAATCTGTGAACTCGCTATCTGGCCACTACCTAAGGACTAGTCTTTCCCGTCGGTTTATCACGTTCGTTCTTGCCTTTCTCATTTCGATCCAATTTGTCAGTTACGCATTGGTGCAAGTGACGGTAGAAGCCCACATTCGCGAAGAGATACGAGAGACGCTCGAGGTCTCGAAGCGAGTATGGGATCAGTTATTGACTCAAGCCAGTTTCCGTTTACAAGAAAACGCCGACCTACTGGCGTCTGATTTTGGCTTTCGCACCGCGGTAGCCACCCAAGATCAACAAACTATTACCTCAGCACTGCAAAACAACGCAGCCAGGGTGGATGCCTCTATTGCTGTGCTTATCGATCACCAATGGGAATTGCAGGCGCTGTCTGAAGACAACATTTCCGAAGCCTCACGCAAAGATCTCGTCACCGCCATTAAACAGTTTACGACCGCGAGGCCATACCATCTCATGATCTACAAAGGTAAGCCGACTCAGTTTGTCCTCGCGCCAATCAGAGCGCCGCGCATTATTGGTTATGTGCTGTTTGGTTTTGAGATCTCCCACCAGCGAATCAGTCTTGCAAGCCAATTGGCTGGAGTTGATATTGCGCTACTTTCATCTCTCAGCGATTCATCGAACATTTACGTGGTATCGAACGAAGCGCCAATAAAAGCCTACTTCTCTTCCTTGCCTGAACCTCGTACCATCGCGAGTTCAACTATGCAGGATCGCTCCATCGCCGACAGAATCTTCGTCACCGAAACGCTGACGGAAAAACTGCCGAACCAGCATTGGATTCACGTTGTTTTCCTTGAATCTTTGGATGCGGCAAGCCTTCGCTTTGATAAGCTTGCGTCTCAATATTTATGGGTATCTGGATTGGCGATTGTGCTCTTCACTCTTGCCGTTCTCGCCTTATCTCATCGCGTTATCCGCCCTTTAATCACACTCACCAAAGCAACCAAAGCACTCGCCGACGGCAACTACACGGCAACGATTGAAGGTACACAGCGTCCTGATGAAATTGGTCAACTGACACGGGGATTTGATCAAATGCGCGGACGTCTTGAGGAGCAAAAACAGACCATCACTCAACTCGCTTACTTCGATACTTTGACGCATCTTCCAAACCGGGAACACTTCCGACAACACTTGAAACAAGCGCTGGCCCATCCGTCGCTCAAGTCAATTTCGGTCATCACCATCAACCTAGACCGCTTCAAACACATCAATGATGTACTGGGTTACCATGTTGGCGATGCGGTGTTGCAAGAGATGGCGCAAAGACTCACGTTAACCTCGGAAAGCATTTCTCTTTTTGCGGCTCGAATCAGTGGTGACGAGTTTGTGTGTGAAATTAAAACCAACAGTGGTGAGCTGGCTGACAGTGTTGCGACGCTCAAGCAACGTCTTGATACCCCTTTCTATATCAACGATACCCCAATTGATATCAGTGTCTCTATCGGAGTCGCCACTTGGCCAAGCGATGGCGTGGATGTCGACAGCTTAATCAACGCCTCCCAGATCGCCATGTACAGCGCCAAACGCAAAAAAGAACAAGTGGTTTTCTACGACAGTGCCTTAGTCACCGCCATTCCAGAGAACCTTTCGCTATTGTCAGAATTGAGGAAGGCGCTATTACAAAACGAGTTACGCGTCTATCTTCAACCCAAAGTCACGGCCACAACCAAAGTGGTGTCGTCAGCAGAGGCGCTGATTCGTTGGCAGCATCCGGAAAGAGGCTTGCTTGCCCCCTTCTTCTTTGTCCCTTTTGCTGAACAAACGGGTTATGTAAGGGAGTTGACGCGCTGGATGATACAACAAGTAATTCAGCATTGGCGCGAGTTACAACCACTCTCCGGTCAACTGACCATTTCGGTCAATCTCTCGACGTGGGATTTGATTAACCCGCAACTAATCGATGACTTAAAACACTGGCTCAGCGAATACAATGTTCCTGCCAGTGGCCTCTGTTTAGAAATCACGGAAAGCGCCATCATGGATGATCCAGCAACATCAGAACTGACGTTGCTGCAGTTGTCTCAAATGGGCTTTCATCTCTCTATCGATGACTTTGGTACTGGCTATTCTTCCCTTGGCTATCTACAGCGGTTACCCGTCAATGAATTGAAAGTCGACAAATCGTTTGTCTTAAACATGCTGGAAAATCCAAATGATAAGGTGATCGTGAGTTCCACCATCCACCTTGCGCATAGTTTAGGGTTACAGGTGGTGGCAGAAGGCGTGGAATCCTACGCCTTATTTGAATCACTTAAAGAGCTAGGCTGTAATGAAATACAAGGCTATTGTGTAAGCAAACCAATAGCCTTGGAAGAATTTATTGCATGGCGAGAAGAGTGGATGCAATCGAACCCATACACGGTGGAGAGTTTGCAGAAAAAAGGTTAGAACCCGCCGAATCAAACAGCGACGGGGTTTGCTTTTATCATCGCTGCACCTATTTCTCTTCAAATCGATAGGCAAGCTGATAGAAATCGTCCACTCGAGACTTCAGCTTCTGGCTGTTTTCTTCCACGGAATAGGTCGCTGCAAGATTTTGTTCCGAAGTGGTCACAATCGAATGAATGTGTTGATTCACCTGACTGGAGAGTTGCATTTGATTGTCCGCCGACGCTGCTACTGTCTCCATCAATTGACTCATAGAGCACATCATTTTCTCCACCTCCAATAATCGTTCAGCGCTGATTGCGGCGACTTCTGAACACGATTCCGTTTGCTGTTTATTCTCTAGAATGTCGTTTTGCCAAGATTGAATGGTAGCCAGCATGGTGTCGATACTGCTTCTAATTTGCAGTGTGGCATTTGACGTTCTGCCCGACAATGCACGAACTTCATCAGCGACCACCGCGAAACCTCGACCTTGCTCACCGGCCCTAGCCGCTTCAATCGCAGCGTTCAAAGCCAGTAAGTTCGTTTGTTCCGCAATGCCACCAATTTCCTCCATAAACTGACTGACTTTCTGTGCCTGTTCGGATAACTGATACGTTGTTGCCGTCGCTTTTTCAGCCTGCAGCATCAACTGTTCTAAGTTCCGATGGGTTTGATCGATACTTTGCTTTGCTGCAACACAGCGCTGAGCTGTTTCTTCGATTAGGCGATCAGCGTCTTGCGTGCTGCTCACTACTGATCGAGCCGCCACCTCCATCGAGTCCGTTGCTTGTTGAACTTGGCGAATATCCGACGCCTGCTGACCCAACGCTTGTGACACTTCCTCTGTCGTCGCACTCAAATCATCTGCTAATTGCTGTAAAGGTCTAGCAGAATCCGTCATCCGCCCCAGGACCGTGCGAATGCGAGCCGACGCCATTTTTAAATGAAAATCAGCGATAGAGAACTGGTTTTTTCCGGAATAAATTAAACGACTCACGCTATCAAATTTACTTTGTAGCGCCTTTAACTGCTGAGGTGTATCAATTAACTCTTGCCTAAACAGCAGTGCCAATGTAGTCAAAGGCATCAAGTTGGCCAAAACAGAATATGTGCCGTCCAAACTCAGCATTTGCGCAAGCACCGGTGCCGAGATAGAACCCAGCAAGATCGCGTATCGAAGTGAATCATTCAGTTTGAGTGACCACTGCCGGCCATTTCGCTCCGCATCCAGTAAAGAGTGATAGGCTTTGGACGCTATCTCGACCCATTCGCGTTTTGGCTTAACACGCACTGATTGGTAGCCAGACATCACACCATTTTCATAAATGGGCGTCACATAGGCATCAACCCAGTAAAAACCACCTGACTTGGTTCGATTTTTCACGATACCTCGCCAAGCTTTCCCTTGCTTTAGGTTTTGCCACATATCGCCAAATGCCGCTTTGGGCATATCACTGTGACGCACAATATTGTGGTTTTCACCCAACAGTTCTTGTTCACTGAATTCGGCGATTCGGCAAAATGCCTCGTTACAATAGGTGATCACACCTTTTAAATCAGTAGTAGAAACGAGCTGTTCGTGCTCTTTCAGGAGAGTTTCATGAGCTGAATTAGAAATAAGTGCTGACATTATAAACTTTTGTTATGGAGAGTAATTGTGGGCAGATATATACACAATATTTCTCTTTATTACAAAATGTTGATATCAAATTTTAAACTAACCAACACATTTCACACACATCCAGTTTCTTAATATCAATATGGTGTGAGCTAAAATGAGAACAAAAGACATGAGTGATTTTAAAATAGACAGAAGTTAGCACCTTCTCTATGGCTCGCAAAAGCAGGACTCTTATCGCTCTTTTCATTGCGCATCACATTGAAAAAGAAAAGCCAGCGAATCGCTGGCTTACTCAATAACACAATGGGTGACGAAACAGGGCTATTTTGCTCGACGAGCTGCCACTGCATTTGCCAATTGGCGAAGCACAGTTTCAGTATCTTCCCAACCGATACAAGCGTCGGTAATCGACTGACCATAAGTCGCCGCTTTACCTTCCACAAGATCTTGTCGACCTTCCACAAGATGTGATTCGATCATCACCCCAAAGATAGCTTCTTCACCGGCCGCTAGCTGCTCAGAGACATCGTCGGCGACCAACATTTGACGCTTATACTGCTTGGAGCTGTTGGCGTGGCTGAAGTCGATCATTACTTTTTGTGGTAAACCCGATGTAGCTAGCTCTTCTTTTACTGCTGAAACATGCGCTGCACTGTAGTTTGGCTCTTTACCACCACGCAAAATAATGTGGCAGTCTGGATTACCCGCGGTTTCAACGATAGCAGAATGGCCGTATTTCGTTACCGATAGGAAATGGTGAGAAGCACTTGCTGAGCGAATCGCATCACTTGCAATCTTAATGTTGCCATCCGTGCCATTTTTAAAACCAACCGGACAAGAAAGACCCGAGGCCAGTTCACGGTGAACCTGAGATTCCGTGGTACGCGCACCAATAGCACCCCAACTGATCAAATCTGCCACATACTGTGGTGTGATCATGTCAAGGAACTCACTCGCCGTTGGAAGACCCATATCGGTAAGATCCAACAACAGTTTTCGGCCCATGCGTAAACCATCATTCAACTTGTAGGTATCGTTGAGGTACGGGTCATTAATCAAACCTTTCCAGCCCACCGTGGTACGTGGCTTTTCAAAGTAAACGCGCATAACAATTTCAAGATCACCTTTGAGTTCGTCACGCAGCGTTTTCAAACGCTTGCCGTATTCAACCGCGGCTACAGGATCGTGGATAGAGCAAGGGCCGACAATAACCAGCAGACGATCGTCTTTGCCGATGAGAATGTTGTGAATGTCATTTCTCGATTGGAAGGTTGTCGAAGAAGCGGTTTCAGTCGCTGGGTACTTCTCTAAAACAGCTACTGGTGGAAGTAACTCTTTAACGTTATTAATTCTTACATCATCTGTTTGGAACATTGCTTCTTCCTATCACTATCTCTGGGCGAAAATTTTAGGGATACGGCTACCGACCGCCCTTTCTTCTTGGTATAGGCAAGTAACTTATCGGCAGAAAAACAATACCGCAAGCACTTTTTTTAAAAGAAGGCAAATTTTTAAATAATTTTACGCTTTACACACCATGTAAAAAAATAATTACACTCAAACATAGTTGTCTTATTCTTTAGAAATTAGCATTTGTACGAATCTATTGGTTGGAATGCTATTTTTTCAATTACATTTTGTTACTAGAATGAGAAAAAATAAACACATCAAATTGGAATTGGTGATTTTTAAAATATATTAAACAGCACCAATATGCACATTGATGAACTTAAGCGTAAATTAAGGAAAATATATGAAAAAATTAGCCGTCACCCTATCTGCGGTGCTCGCTAGCAGTGGTTTTTTCTCAGCAACAGCGAACGCAGCTTGGTCAGATCTCTATTTCGGGGGCAAAATTGGCTATGTAAATCTAGACGACGCTTGTTACGTAAGCTCAAAGTGTGACGACGAGTCCGCAGGTTTTGGCCTTTATTACGGCTACAACTTCAGCAAACATGTCTCTGCTGAGCTAGGGATCGACCTTCTTGGTGAGCATGAAACGAACTTCTCTAACGGTTATTTCTCTGAAGCAAAGCTGGCCGCTTACACACTGGCACCGAAGTTCAGCCTACCACTGAATGAAAAACTCGATGCTTTTGCCAAAATTGGCGCGGCATACATGATCTATGGCGATGACAAAGACCTTGTTCCGACTGGCTCTTTGGGGCTTGAATACGCATTAACCGAAAGCTTTAAAGCGCGTGCAGAGTACCAGCGTTATCAAGATATGTCCGATGACATCGTGAAAGATATGGACGCGAATTTCTTTGGTATCGGTATTACCTATCTGTTTGGTGGTGCCAGCTCAGCAGCCACTGCGGCGGCGGCAGCTAATGAAACGGCAGTTGAGCCAAGACCAGCTGAAGAAGTGAAGCAAGAAGAGCCTGTTGCTGAACCAATTCTTTTAGCTGAAGAGCCAAAACCTGAACCTAAACCAGAGTGGGTGACCAAATTCTCTAATCAGCAATACAACCAAGAGCTATTCGCAACAGGCAGCAGCAAATTGTCTGCTGGCGGTAAACAAGCGTTAGCTCCATTGGCTGAAGTATTGATTAAATACCCAGATGCAGAAGCTGAAATTGTTGGCCATACCGATTCAACCGGCTCTGAAAAAGTGAACCAACGTATCTCTGAGCAGCGCGCTCAAGCGGTCGCGGATTACTTGGTCGAGCAAGGTGTAAAAGCAGAGCAGCTTAAGGTGCGTGGTGCCGGTGAATCTCAACCTATTGCTTCAAACAAAACAGCTGAAGGTCGTGCTCAAAACCGTCGTGTAGAAGTGACGATTCCTAGCTTTGAGTACCAAGAGCTACAACAACCAGCACAGTAAGCCTGTGACATTATGACAAAAGGGAGCAAGTTGCTCCCTTTTTGCCATCTTAACCACCATCCCATCGATTCTCAGCATGCTTCTCCATCGCAAGACAAAGAGGATGAGTCGCAACTTACCCAGCCAGTTTCTGATCAAGTAACAAAGCGCAAAACAACAGCAACAAAAAGTAGATCGAGAAACGAAACATCTCGATCGCGGTGCGTTCTTCAGCTCGAAACTTGAGTTTTATCGCATACAGCACAAAACAGACATTCAGCACCAGTGCACTAAATAAATAGAGATAGCTGGCCATTCCAACCAATACGGGCAGCATACAAACCAACGCCAGCAGAATGGCATAGAGAAGAATCGACGTTTTGGTGTATTCAACGCCATGCGTCACTGGCAGCATGGGGATATTCACCTTGGCATAATCCTCTTTTCTGTGAATCGCCAACGCCCAAAAATGCGGAGGGGTCCAAATGAAAATGATCATCACCAACAACCATGCATGAGGATGTAACTCACCCGTTATCGATGTCCAACCCAATAAAGGCGGCATCGCACCAGCAATACCTGCAATCACGATATTTTGAGGGGTCGCTCGTTTTAAATAGAGCGTATAAACCACCGCATAGCCCAACAAACTGGCAAAGGTGAGATAGGCAGTGAGGCTATTTACCCAAAGCATTAGCGATAGAAACCCTAACGAACCAATCAGAAGCGCAAACAACAGCACATTGAAGGGGCTGACATCCCCTTTAGGAAGCGGCCGACGATATGTTCTTGCCATTTTGGCATCGATTCTTCTATCAATCAGATGATTGAACGCTGCCGCCGATCCCGCCATGAGCGCAATGCCGATCAAGGCGATCAGTGCCTGATGCCACGTAAACTGCTCATGAGGCGCCAAGCTCATTCCAACCACTGATGTCAACAACATCAACGCGACCACTTTGGGCTTGGTAAGCGTCCAGTAAGTACTCCATGAAGATCGTGTTTGTGGCTTGTCGACGGATAATGTTTTACTCATATTTAAATCCCTCGAAATTGAGTTCTATACCCGGCTGTTCCTGCCAAAGCACATAGCTGCTCACACTCACCAACATAATCAGTAGTGCGGCACCTAAGTTGTGAGCCACCGCGACAGAGAGTGGCAACTGATAGAGAACATTACTGATGCCCAATCCCACCTGTGCCAACAGAATCAACCCAATCGCAATGGCCAGTTGCTGAACGATAGGTTCGCTTTGTTGATAGAGCCAAAAACAGTAGGTCATCACACAGAAAAATGTAACCATGGCGCCGATACGATGCGTGACGTGAATGGTCATTCTGGCTGGGTATTCCAAAACGCCAAACTCATAGGTGTGGTGGCCTAAACTCCAAAAATCGAACGCGTTCTTCCAATCCAGATAGCTTACCCAATCCCCTTCACAAATCGGCAGTTCACTGCACATTAGTGCCGCGTAATTGGATGACGTCCACCCGCCTAAAAGGATTTGCAAAGCCACCACGGCGATAACGAAAAATGAGAAAAACCGCAGTCTGGGATCGACAAACTGCCAGTCCACCATAAATTCGGTTGGTTTGAGTTGGCAATAGAGAATCGCAAGCAACACAAACAGTAAGAAGCCACCGAGCAAATGCGCCATCACCACCACTGGCATGAGTTTCATGGTCACAGTCCACATACCTAGCAACGCTTGAGCAACAACCAACAGTGAGAGCACAATCGGCACCACCTTCGGTGCTTTGGCTTTAAACAGACAGAGTAACGTAATGGCGAAAATCAGCACACCCAAGCTACCTGCAAAATAGCGATGAATCATTTCCAGCCACGCTTTGCTTGGCTCAACCATCATGCCTGGAAAGTTATCCTCTACGACGCTCAATTCCGCCGCGGTATTCGGCACCGTGAGATGGCCGTAACAACCGGGCCAGTCAGGGCATCCCAACCCTGCATCAGAAAGCCGCGTGTAAGCACCAAGTAGTATCACCACCGACGTTAACACCAACGCAATTTGTACCATAATCCGATGAAGATTCATGGTTCCCTCCCCTTCAACCAACTCGCGAAAGTTTAAGCAGCTTCCTCAGATCTGAGAGTATTTCTTTATTTTGCTCTATGAGTGACTTGGTGGCATTCACTGGGTAGCGCATCACCAACTGACCTAGTGGATCGACGATCACCATATCCCCCGGTTTCAAAACGCTTTCAATCTGTTTTGTTATCACAACCTGCTCATAATTAAGATTAGTTGTTGTTGGAGAAAATGCCCAAACTACTGCTTCGACTCTCTCTTGATATTTGCCCAAAGCGAGATGATTTTGGCCTAAGAGATGAAGTTGCTGCTGGCAAAGTGCTTCACAAGACGTGGGCAACAAATACGCCAGTTGCCACCCTTTTCCCTGAAATGGGTTCTCCTGCCCGAGACTTTGTAAGGTGGTGTAGGGTTCTATTAACTCCCCTTTATTTGAAACACCGGATTGGTACCAATGTTGTTCCAATACCACCTTCGCGACAATGGCGGGCAAAGCAAATGTGAAAACCAACAGCAGCAGAATGAAACGCCCTCTATTTTGTGTGGAAATCATGCGACACCTCCTTGCGGCGAATGCGTAGGTAGCGAACAAAAATCATCGAAGAAATCAACAATAGAACCAGAGCCATCGCGAACCACTGCATCGCATAGGCAAAATGTTTTTGACTCCCCATATTCAGTGGCTGCCAAGGTTGAGGATAGGGCCAATGGGTGAGGTTATCAGGCTGAAACAATGTCGGTATGAGACTTACGTTGAGTTGTTTACTGAGATCCGCTATCACCATGTTTTGCACTCGTATGGGATCACTCAGTTCTAAATGGAGGCGGTCACTCAATGGGTTAACGGATTTTTGGTACAACCGCCCGGTTAAAAACAGAGGCTCATGAAAGCCTTGTACTTTGGGGAGAGATTGGCGTTGTAAACCACCGTCGACAAAACCGAGTTCCACCAGCAGATAACTTCCCGGTTCATCCATCAATGCCATCACTTGATAAGCGAGATAACCCACTTTCCCGTTCCACGTTTGGTTGTCGAGCAGCACAATGGGCAACGCACTTGGCGCGACATTGGTTTCCACTCTCACTCCCGTCACCGAAAACGCGGCTGCGTGTTCCACGTTGAGCACATCAAGCAAGGGCTGCGGTGCTTGCAAAGCACGCTGTTGTAACTCTATTTCAAGTTGCGATTTTTCCTCTGCACGCGAGAGCTGCCATAAACCCAGTTTGACCAACAGGGTAAATACGACCAAAGTTAACAATGCGGCGACAATGGCGCCGGGCGATCGGATCAACGCAGCTTTCGGAGTCACTATGCCGATATTTCTATTCAAATTGATACTGGTTCTTTTGCTATTGTTCATTATTGCCAACTTGGGTTTAGCCCTATTCCATATGGTGCGAGCCGACTCTTCTCCCAATGGGAAATCCATGAGCCACTATTTGGGGCGCAGAGTGATGCTCTCCGCATTGGTCGTGCTGTTTCTGCTGATTGCATTAACAACAGGTTGGGTAGAACCCAACCCAAGACCATACTAAATTGATTGCATTACAGAACGTAGACAAAAACAAACAAACAGAGCCAAACCACGTCAACAAAATGCCAATACCAACTACCCGCTTGAAAGGCGAAATGATCTTTCGGCGTAAAATGGTCTTTGGCGATGCGTCCGAGTAACACGATCAAAAACGTCGTACCCAAGAACACATGCATGCCGTGAAAACCCGTCAAGAGGAAGAAGGTATTGCCATAAATGCCCGATTGCAGTGTCAATCCCATTTCCTGATAAGCATGGGCATATTCTTCTACTTGATAGAAAAGGAAGAAGCCCGCAAGAACGATGGTGATCTCCAACCAAACAATCAACGCCATACGTTGATTTTTCTCTAAGCTGGTATGCGCCAAATGCAGGGTAATCGATGAGGTCAACAAAATGATGGTGTTAACCAAAGGGATTCCCTGCCATGGCATCGCATGTGTTTCTTGACCAGACGGTGTGGTGGTCAAAGGCCACAGGGCTTCAAAGCTTGGCCATAAGATCTCATGCGTCATCACATTGTTATCGGCCCCGCCAAGCCACGGCACTGCCACCATTCTTGCATAGAAAAGCGCACCAAAAAACGCCCCGAAAAACATCACCTCAGAAAAAATAAACCAACTCATTCCTTGTCGAAACGAGCGGGCAATCTGCTCGCTGTATTTTCCGGTGAGTGACTCGGTGATCACATTGCTAAACCACCCTGCCAACATATACAGCAAGGTGAAAAAACCGATGATTAAAATCACATTGCCGATTGGCCCCACGGGCCCTTCTATTTGCGTTCCCTGAACGGTCATGCCAGCCCCGACAGCAATCATAAACAGCGCAAAAGCGCCAAGAATCGGCCAATTGCTTTGGGCAGGAACGTAATAGGACGGATGTTTGTTACTCATAGCTCAGCTCCCTGAGGCACTGGATTGGTTGCCTCCTTGAGTCCAGATAGTTGCGCGAGTTTCTCTCTGTCGGCTTGTTCAACGGGTAAACGATACAAGGTATAAGAGAGCGTTAATGTGTGAATCTCGGTTGGTAAGTCAGGCTCGATGTAGAAAATCAGTGGCATCTGTGCCAACTGATTTCCTTCAATGGGTTGGCGATTAAAACAAAAACACTCAATCTTGTTGAAAAATGCTGCGCCCTGCCCCGGAGACACCGAAGGCACGGCCTGACCAACTAAGATCTCTTGGCTGAGGTTTTGCGCCAGATACGCCGTTTGAATCACTTCTCCCGGATGCACATTGAGCGTGACCGATTGTGGTTTGAAGCTCCACGGCATATCCGGTGAAACATGCGCCATGAACTCGACGCGAATGGTTCTGCTGGTATCAATCTGTAACCCTACCGGAGCCGCCACGGCAACGTTATCGGTTTTACCATTGATGCCAAGCACATCGCACATCACGTCATACAGAGGCACCAAAGCAAAACCGAAACCAAACATCGCCAAAGCCGCCATCGTCAGCTTAAGAGTCAGAACGTGATTCGATCTTCCTTTCGTCATCATGTCACCTCAATCCACTTTTGGCGGGGTCGAGAAAGTGTGATGTGGGGCTGGGCTTGGCACTGTCCACTCCAACCCTTCCGCTCTTTCCCACGGTTTGGCTGCGGCCTTGTCACCCCCTTTGACGCATTTAATCACCAACCAGAGGAAGATAAGCTGCGACAAGCCAAAGGCAAATCCGCCAATCGAGACAATCTGATTCACATCAGCAAACTGAATCGCGTAGTCTGGAATACGTCGCGGCATACCCGCCAAGCCAAGGAAATGCATTGGGAAAAAAAGGACATTGACTGAAATCACCGAGCACCAAAAATGCCACAAACTTAGCCGCTGGTCGTACATATGCCCCGTCCACTTGGGCAACCAATAATAGGCCGCCGCCATGATGGAGAACACAGCACCAGACACCAGTACATAGTGGAAATGGGCCACCACAAAATAGGTGTCGTGATATTGAAAATCCGCTGGAACAATCGCTAACATCAGGCCGGAGAAACCACCAATGGTGAACAACACAATAAAGGCAATTGCAAACAACATCGGCGTTTCAAACGTCAACGAGCCGCGCCACATAGTCGCAACCCAGTTAAACACTTTAACCCCAGTCGGAACAGCGATCAGCATGGTGCAATACATAAAGAACAGCTCGGCAAATACCGGCATGCCAGTGGTGAACATATGGTGTGCCCACACAACAAACGAGAGCAATGCAATACTGCAGGTGGCGTAAACCATAGAATGATAGCCAAAAAGCTTTTTGCCACTAAACGCTGGGATGATGGCGGAGACAATACCGAAAGACGGCAAAATCATGATGTAGACTTCAGGGTGGCCGAAGAACCAAAAGATGTGTTGGAACATCACAGGGTCACCACCACCCGCCGCGTCAAAGAAACTGGTGCCGAAATACTTATCGGTCAGCACCATGGTCACAGCCCCTGCCAACACGGGCATCACAGCAATCAACAAAAATGCCGTAATCAACCAAGTCCAAACGAACATAGGTAGCTTAAACCAGGTCATACCCGGTGCACGCATATTGACGATGGTCACTATCACATTGATCGCGCCCATGATGGAGCTGATCCCCATAATGTGCACAGAAAACACAAACAGCGCCGTACTATCGGGGCCATACTTGGTCGAAAGTGGCGCATAGAAAGTCCAACCAAAATCAGGACCGCCGCCGGGCAAAAACAGCGAACCAATGAGGATTAAAAAAGCAAAAGGCAAAATCCAAAAGCTCAAGTTATTCATTCTTGGCAACGCCATATCGGGCGCACCAATCATCATCGGGATCATCCAGTTGGCAAGGCCAGTAAAGGCCGGCATCACCGCGCCAAACACCATCACCAAACCGTGAACTGTGGTCATTTGATTAAAGAATTGCGGGTCCACCAATTGCAAACCCGGTTGAAAGAGTTCGGCGCGAATAACCATTGCCATCGCACCACCGGTTAAAAACATGATGAAGCTAAACCAAAGGTAGAGCGTGCCAATGTCTTTGTGATTGGTGGAGTAGATCCAACGGCCTATGCCAGAAGGTTGATGATGTTCATGAGCATCGCTTTCCACTGCCACAGCACTAGGCAGTTCACTTTCTGCCGACGCAGATTTGACCGGTTTTTCAAATTGACTCATTGTCCCTCCCCGCGACTCTGCGCTTTATGGGCGTTGACGTCAGCCGCTTGCACCGCATCACCTGTGTCATTACCAAAGGCATTGCGTTGATACGTGATCACCGAAGCAATCTCTTGCTCGGAAAGCTGATTGGCAAAAGCTTGCATTGCGGTTCCTGCTTTACCATTAAGAACAATGTCGATGTGCTTGTCGCGATCCCCAGTCGCAATCGCACTGCCTTTAATGGCCGGAAAGGCTCCAGGGATCCCCATGCCATTGGCTTGATGGCAAACCGCGCATCGCGCGGCGTAAATTGCTTCACCTTGAGCCATCAACTCATCCAGCGACAATGTTTGCGTCAGTGCCGATGCTGCCGCTTGTTTCGCTTCGGCTAACTCGGTTTTCTTGCTCGCAAGCCATTGTTCAAAATCGTTCTCTTCCATGGCATGCACCACTACGGGCATAAAACCATGCGCTCGACCACACAACTCAGCACACTGGCCACGGTATACCCCGGGCTTGTCGATGCGCGTCCATGCTTCATTGATGAAACCGGGGATAGTATCTTTCTTCACCGCAAAGTCGGGCACCCACCACGAATGAATGACATCATCAGAAGTGAGAAGAAAACGGATCTTACGATTGATGGGAACGACCAGAGGATTATCCACTTCCAACAAATAATTGGCCCCTTTAACTTCAAGACCATCAATCTGCTTTTGCGAGGTCGCCAGTAAACTGAAAAACTCAACGTCTTCCCCGAAATAGCTGTAGTGCCATTTCCACTGAGAACCGGTAATTTTAACCGTCAGATCAGATTGAGATGTGTCCTCCATCGCTACCAACGTTTTGGTGGCAGGAATCGCCATCGCGACGAGGATCAAAATCGGAATCACCGTCCATATCACTTCCACTTTGGTGCTTTCATGAAAATGCGCGGCGACGGCCCCTTTCGATTTTCGGTGTTTGAAAATGGCATAGAACATGGCCCCAAACACAGTCAATGCAATGGCACAGCAGATATAAAAAATCAGCATGTGCAGCTCATACACCTGCTGACTGATCTGTGTGACCCCTTGGGTCATATTGAACTCTGTTTGCGATGCAATGGCTGGCGCACCGAAGCCTACTAGCATCAGGTCAAACAGCCCCATCAGTGTGAGAAATCGTTTCTTCAAAAGCTGTCTCCTCTGACTCACCGCGCCAACGTTGAGATTGATCATTTCGGACTGCAACTACCGAACAAACCAGTAAAAAAAGGGCAAAACCCTGATTTCAACACTCTTTGTTATATTTATGTTAAAAAGCTAGACTCAGTTATGGCTTTCTTCAAGAAAATATCCACAAAACAACAAACAATCTTGTCAATAAGAACACTTAAGGTAGAGAAATTGTCTATCTTTAGAACAAATGAAATTTTTATGATTTCAGTAATCGTTTGGCATCACGGAAATGATATTTATTATCATTTAATTTAAAGAAAACAGAGAGAGTAAGGAAAAATCGTATGCTCAAACAAGTCACCGACTGGTTGGCCAGAGATCCGGATCCACGCACCCGTGAAGAACTTCAGTACCTCATTGATGAGAAGATGACGGAAGAATTGCAAGACCGTTTTCGCGGCAGGCTTGAATTTGGTACCGCCGGATTACGTGGAAAAGTCGGTTCGGGACCAAATCGCATGAACCGACTTGTCATTCAAGAAACCGCGACAGGGCTCGGACATTATCTCATCGAGACGATTCGTAACGCGGCTGGTCGTGGTGTGGTGATTGGCTATGATGGCCGAACCGATTCGAAGCAATTTGCTCACGACACGGCCGCTGTACTCACGGCGTTGGGTATTAAGGTTTACCTCACCCATAAAGTGGCCCCAACACCAGTGGTGGCATTTGGTGTCAAACAGTTTAATGCCGCTGCGGCAGTAGTGGTTACCGCAAGCCACAACCCACCGGAATACAACGGCTTTAAAGTCTATTGGGAAAATGGCGCACAAATCATTCCACCTCATGACGCGGGTATTGCCGGCGAGATTGAGCAAGCGACGCACAAACCTATCCCTCTCATGTCATTGAGTGATGCGGAAAAACACGGCCTTTTGGTTTGGCTCAAAGATGACTACTACCAAACGTATCGCCAAGCGATGAACACTCACCCATTGTTAAAATCGGACCATGCGGTTGGTATCTCCATCGCGTACACCGCTATGCATGGTGTCGGCGCTGAGATGGCCGAGACATTGCTGGCCGATGCCGGTTTTACTCATGTACTGAGTGTGCCTGAACAACGAGAGCCTGATGGCACATTTCCGACGGTCAACTTCCCGAACCCAGAAGAAGCTGGGGCAATGGATATGGTGATGGATCTGGCAAAAACCGTCGATGCAGAGATTGCTTGTGCCAATGACCCAGATGCCGACCGCTTCGCCGTTGCTGTTCGCAAACCGGATGGCAACTACCAAATGCTCACAGGGGATCAAGTGGGTGCGTTGTTCGCCGACTATCTCCTCAGCAGCGTGGATGCCAGCAAACAACTGGTTGGCAACACCATTGTCTCTTCTCGCTTGTTGGCTGACATCGCCAAACAGCACGGTGCCCATTACTACCAAACGCTCACAGGCTTTAAGTGGCTCACTAATGTTGCTATGGCTCAGCAAAGCGATAACAAGCAGTTCCTGTTTGCGTATGAGGAAGCGCTAGGCTACACCGTAGGCAATAAAGTTTGGGATAAAGACGGTTTGTCAGCGCTGGTCGCGTTTGCCCAGCTAACGGCACAACTGAAAGAAAATGGCCTTACCTTGTGGGATAAATTAGAGCAGCTTTATCGTCAACATGGCTTCTATTTTAACGCGCAGCGCAGTATTGCCTTATCGCCTGATTCGCCACCCATCGGTGACCAACTGAGAGCCAAACCGCCTAAAATCATAGCAGGGCAGAAAGTAACGGTGATTGAAGATCTCAAAGCGTCGTTACGATACGTGACCAATGGCGTGACAGAAGCGATTAACCTGCCTGCCAGCGATGTTCTGATCTATCACCTTGAAGATCGCTCACGCGTTATCGTCCGCCCTTCAGGCACTGAGCCGAAGCTGAAGTGCTACTACGAGGTGATTAGCGATTTTCCTGCTGAGTTGGATTACCAAACCGCACAGTTTAAGGCCGAGAGCAAAATGAATACGCTCATTGCAGCCCATCAACAAAGTTTGTCATCGTCATAAAAACAAAGAGCACACTCGACGTATGAGTGTGCTCTTTTGCTATACCTGTCTAATGATTAAATGACTTTTTGCAAGAAGTACTTATTGATGCCTTTTGCTGGGTAATTGCTATATTGGCCAACCTTCTCAAACCCCAATTTGAGATAAAAATCCAACGCTTGGAAACTGTAGGTATCAAGACAAATATCCGTCACCCCTTGAGGTTTTACCTCGTGTTCTAAACGCTGCATCAATTGGCTGCCTAAGCCATGTTGACGGTAGTGTTCATCTAACCAAAGAAATTCCACAAAGACGCTGTTGGTAAACCACTCACCCGTTAGGCCGCCGACCAATTTGCCGTCCTCATTACGAACAAAACAGCCGATCTTTTTCACTTCGCCATCAGGAAGATGTTGAGCATTGTAAGCACGAATCCCCTGACGAATGGTTTCAAATTCTTCATTTTGTAGGTCAAAGGTAAATTCTGTTTTCAAGTCCATGCGCCTTCCTCCCGTGTGATCGTTACCCGCAACGCTAAACGTAAGCATCGCGGCTTAGTTTTTTATGCTTTGGTTTTTGCTATTACGAGCCCTAGTTAAGAAAAAAGCCAGCGGCGCCGGCTTAGTTTTTTATGCTTTGGTTTTTGCTATTACGAGCCCTAGTTAAGAAAAAAGCCAGCGGCGCCGGCTTTTAGGTCAAACAATCTATCACGAGTTAAAATTCAATAACATCCAAAGAGATAAGAAAACAAACACCGCCCCCATCACTTTGTMGCTGATAAAGCCGAAACGTCGC
>NZ_NPKW01001339.1:0-964 GCF_002265885.1 Vibrio sp. 03_296 | reverse complement strand
CTTTACCGCTCCAGTGGCGGAGTCACTTGAACGTCGAGGTATTCTTGGCGTGTTCGGTTATCGACGTCCATCGAGAACGAAAAATGCGTTCAAAAAGAAACACTTTACTTACGACGCGCAAAGAGACWGCTACCAATGTCCGAATGGTCAGGCGTTGCTTTATAAAACCACATCWCGCGATGCCTACCGAGAATACCACTCAGACCCGAAAGAGTGTGCGTTCTGTCCAATGAGGGATGACTGCACTCAAAGCAAAAACATGAAGAAAGTGATTACTCGGCATATCTATAGCGATGCCGTAGAGAGAGCAAATCAAATGCGGCTCTCTTCCTATGGCAAGAAGACTTATCGACGTCGAAGTGAAACAGTAGAACGGAGCTTTGCAGAYGCCAAGCAACATCATGGTCATCGTTATGCTCGCTTCCGAGGTCTAGCCAATGTGCAAATGCAATGTTGGTTGGCAGCGGCAGCCCAAAACATCAAGAAGATWGCGTTGGTGGTGAACTATCTACGAAAATGGGCTTAAATATGGCAGAAATAAGGCAGATACTTGCTTCTGTATACCCRTGTAATGAATGGAAACTTCTGCGCACGATATAMAAAAAAAAAATCACGATCGCGACCTACGGTCGCTTCCAAAAAAGAACCCCACTTAAAAAGCGGGGGTTCGTCATCAATCTGAGGCTTGCCATTGGCAATGCTTTTTGTTTGCCCAGCGAAGCTGGCAAACCCGTCGGGTTGAAAGAAGCCCGAATCGCCCTGACTGAGGGGAAGATAATCCGAATTGCAAGGGCGTTGCTGGCCAACGGCAGGGTCTGAAGGAAGCAATAGGAAGTTAACAGTACACAACGTAAGTGAACCTGCTTCGGCAGCATAGGTGGGTAAGCGTCCGAAACATCGCAAAGCCCAATACTCAGTCAGACCTATGCTGTGCTTGAGGGTGGCATTGTTAACAGGGAGCCAG
>NZ_NPKW01001338.1:0-621 GCF_002265885.1 Vibrio sp. 03_296 | reverse complement strand
GGGACTGTCAACGCGTGGCATTCCAGTCCCATTGAGCCGCGGTGGTTATGGTTGTTGTGGTTGAGTTTGGTGGTAATGCGTTGCCAGCCCCTTAGGCGGGCGTTATGCTTAAATCAGATAAAATTCAGTGATTTATAGTTTTTCTTTGTTCCCTCGGCTTTTCAGTTTGGTGTTTGTCGGCAAGTTGGCTTTTTTGAGCGCTGTTTTTCGGACACTTATTCTTTGGCGCTGAAAATTCAGAGCGTTGCCTCAATCAATTGTCAGGTAAGCGCGAGGTTAGGGAGGCTGGCTCAATCAGAAATTTGATCTTAGGTTTTTGAGTTTTGACTGCCAAAGTTCAAAGTCTGATTTTCAAAATTATGAGTCATTTCTGTTTTCTACTTTTTGGTTTTTGTTTGTAAATCAAAGTCGAGTTAATCTTAATTCAATTAAAACGTAAGCCATTGAAGCTTAAGCATAACAAACGAGTATGGCGTCAATAGTTAATTTTTCGCCATATTTTCATTCCACATAGTTCCGTCTCTTAGCATTGAATTCAGGATCACAACCATCTTTCTAACACAGGCAATGATGGGCTATTCGTTTTTGGGTTTTCCTGCTTCCAGTAATCGCTGATATGTG
>NZ_NPKW01001337.1:0-781 GCF_002265885.1 Vibrio sp. 03_296 | reverse complement strand
TGGTGTTGTCAGTCCGTTTTCTACGGCGTTGTTTGTTCCAAGTGGTTTCATTGAAGTATGCCGCTTTCGAGACTACGCCCTGACTTAAAATGAACATCAAAGCACATAAAGTTTGTTGTTCGCAAAGTTTAGTTCGGCTTAAAATTGTCGCTCGGTGCCTCGCGACTAACAAACTGCTCAAGAGGGATTCGCAACGCGTGGCATTTTTACTATGCGTTGATTTTAGTGATTAAGGTGGTTTGCGGCGGCTTTTGTATTGCGTTGCCTTACCCTCAGGCTAGGGCGTTATGCTTAATCAAGTAAAATCAGTTGGTTTATTGGTTTTTCTTTGCTCCCTCGGCTTTTCAGTTTTGTGTTTGTCGGCAAGTTGGCTTCAGTGGGCGCTGTTTTCTGGACACTTATTCTTTGGCGCTAAAAATTCTGAGAGTTGCCTCTGTTAATTTTCGGGCAAGCGCGAGGTTAGGGCGGTTGGCTCAATCAGAAATTTGATCTTAGGTTTTTGAGTTTTGACTGCCAAAGTTCAAAGTCTGATTTTCAAAATTATGAGTCATTTCTGTTTTCTACGTTTTGGCTTTTGTTTCTGAATCGAAGTCGAGTTAATCTTGTTTCCAGAAAAACGTAACCCATTGAAGCTTAAGCATAACAAGGCGTTTAAGCGGGATTCATGCCGCGTGGCATTTTTGGTATGCGGTGAGTTTTGGTGGTGAAAGTGGTCTGCGGAAGCTTGGTTTATGCGGCACTCACCCCTTAACGCAGCGTTAGGAGTTTTTGTCATGGCATA
>NZ_NPKW01001336.1:0-862 GCF_002265885.1 Vibrio sp. 03_296 | reverse complement strand
GATTCTGTTTTATCAAAAAATCAGATTTTTTGTTAAAAAGCTAATTGCAAGCAAAGAAATGATTCACTAGAATGCGCTCCACTTATGCCGACTTAGCTCAGTAGGTAGAGCAACTGACTTGTAATCAGTAGGTCACCAGTTCGATTCCGGTAGTCGGCACCATTCTCTCCCACTTAATAGTGATTGTAGTGAGAATGGTTGAAAAATTTGGAGGGGTTCCCGAGTGGCCAAAGGGAGCAGACTGTAAATCTGCCGGCTCCGCCTTCGATGGTTCGAATCCGTCCCCCTCCACCATATTCTTTAGGAAATAGCTCTCAGAGTTACGTGTTGCGGGCATCGTATAATGGCTATTACCTCAGCCTTCCAAGCTGATGATGCGGGTTCGATTCCCGCTGCCCGCTCCACTCACAATTTGAGTGCTGATATAGCTCAGGTGGTAGAGCGCATCCTTGGTAAGGATGAGGTCGGCAGTTCGAGTCTGCCTATCAGCACCAGCTCTCAAAGTTATTTCCTTTTGATATAAGATTTACCAATTATCTTTTTTGGTTGCGTGGTCAATTCGGGCCACCTAAATCCGTACCTAGAGGGACTATTCATGTCTAAAGAAAAATTTGAACGTGTAAAACCGCACGTAAACGTTGGTACTATCGGCCACGTTGACCACGGTAAAACAACTCTAACTGCAGCTATCTGTACTACTCTTGCAAAAGTTTACGGCGGTGCTGCTCGTGACTTCGCATCAATCGACAACGCTCCAGAAGAGCGTGAGCGTGGTATCACAATCTCTACTTCTCACGTAGAGTACGACACTCCAGCTCGCCACTACGCACACGTAGACTGTCCTGGACACGCTGACTATGTT
>NZ_NPKW01001335.1:0-924 GCF_002265885.1 Vibrio sp. 03_296 | reverse complement strand
TTCAGACTGCTGACAAAGGTCTAGCTTTCGAGCTAGACCTTTGATCTAATAGGGGTATCGAAATATGGATACTCCGATATGCTTCAAGAACCCACCCCGCAACAATACGAACTGGAAATGGTGACGATGGAACAGTTAGTTCCTAAAGACCATTTAGTGCAGCAAAATCGATAATGCTATCGACTTYGAATTCATTCGTGATGAAGTYGCTCATCTTTATTGTAAAGATAATGGGTCGTCCACCTGTTGACCCTGTTCGTCTCTTCAAATCATCTTGCTTGGTTATATCTTTGGTATAAAAGTGAGCGTCAGCTCGTTAAAGAATTGAAGTGAATGTCGCTTACGTTGGTTCTTACGGATGTCATTAACAGAGAAAGTCATCCACGCTTCTACTCTAAGCCAAAACCGCATTCGTCGCTTAATGGCACGGATGTATTCGACGTATTTTATCAATATCGTAGAGCAAGCCATGACGAAAGGCTGGTCGCGGTCAAGAGCTCTTACGGACAGTACTCATCTCAAAGCGAACGCCAACAAGAATAAACACACCAATAAAGTCACGGCGGTTCGCGCGAGTGCCTATCTTGATATGCTGGATGACGACGTCGCGTTAGACCGARAAAAAGCGGGTAAGAAGCCTCTTAAGGCTACGTGAATCAGAGTCAAAACAAAGAATACCAAAMCAGCACCACTGACCCAGAGAGTGGCTTCATGACTCGTGATAATAAGCCACAAGGCTTCTTCTAYCTCGACCATCGAACCGTTGATGGTCAACACGGAATTATCCTCGATACCTATACCACCGCGGGCAACATCAATGACTCACAGCCTTACGTTCAACGCTTAGATTACACGCTTGCTACATTCCAATTGAACCCGATAGCCGTTGGACTGGATGCGGGCTACTTTACCGCTCCAGTGGCG
>NZ_NPKW01001334.1:0-1290 GCF_002265885.1 Vibrio sp. 03_296 | reverse complement strand
GAGCAGTTGATATTTGAGCATAATATCGGCACCGATATCCCTATTATTCTCGACTCGCCATTAGCTAAAAGAGTAACTCAATCGTATCGCCGCTTTAAAAAACTATGGGGAAAGGAGGCGAAGCGTCGGCTGGAGGTCCATCGTTATCCGTTGGCCTTTGAGCAGTRCATAACGATAGATGATTATYGCCAACATAAAGCATTAGTGAATCGTCTTGCCTCGACAGGGGAGCCTGTCTATTGTGGTTGCCGCATCAGGAATTGTGCCAAGGTGGCCGGATTATGGACTATCTCCAAGCYGTTGTTGCCAGATGAGTGTACTGATGTGTTGTTTGCTGGATATCAGGCGAATGGTACTTTGGGCCAGTGAGATTCAATCTGGCGCGAAAACGGTACAAATTGAGCACGAAATGGTGGAAGTTCGAGCTCAGATACATACCGATAGTCTGGCTACTCGGCCCCATGCAGACCAAGCCGATCTACTGGCGTTTATTCAAGGTATTGCGCAAAAGCCGAAGGAGATTCATTTGATCCATGGTGAAGAGGAAGCAAAGCTAAGTCTGCTTCGAGCAATGCTAGCTTTCATGGTTCCTCGTTTCTTTTGTTGATACTCTCCATTTCTGTCTTTTACTTGCTTCAGTTTCTAGTCTCTAGTCCTTTCTCTCTCCGCTCGTCATCCTCGCGAACGCGGGGATCCATCGTACTGCGAGTGTTGTAGCTCGGTATTACCGCTTTGTTACCGGTATTGCTCTATGTTGTTGTTGGTTGTGGCAAGGGGGTTTCCAAACGCGACATCCGGCGCGTGTGGATAAATGGATTCTAGTGTGCACGGGAATGACGATGGGTGGTATGGCGGCGGTGTGCTGAGTTTTTACGGGATAGTGTCGCTGCTGATGTGTCTTGTCTCATCTTATCCTTTGTTATTCAAATTTCTTCTTTACAACTTCGGTTTGTTAGCCTCTTTCTATCTCTCAGTTCGTCATCCTCGCGAACGCGGGGATCCATCGTACAGCGAGTGTTGTAGCTCGGTATTACCGCTTCATTGCCAGTGTTGTTATTGGTTTTGCTCTATGTAGTTGTTGGTTGTGGCAAGTGCGTTTTCAAACGTGGCATTTGGCGTGTGTGGATGAATGGATTCCCGTGTGCACGGGAATGACAGCCGGTGGCGTGGCGGCTGTGTGCTGATTTTACGGATAGTGTCGCTGTTGATGTGTCTTGTCTCATCTTATCCTTGTTATTCAAATTTCTTCTTTACAACTTCGGTTTGTTAGCCTCTTTCTATCTCTCAGTT
>NZ_NPKW01001333.1:0-786 GCF_002265885.1 Vibrio sp. 03_296 | reverse complement strand
TAAGGGGTGAGTGCCGCCTAAACCAAGTTTCCGCAGACCACTTTCACCACCAAAACTCACTGCAAACCAAAAATGCCACGCGGCATGAATCCCTCTTAAACGCYTTGTTATGCTTAAGCTTCAATGASTTACGTTTTACTMAAAACAAGATTAACTCGACTTTGATTTACACACAAAAGCCAAAACGTAGAAAACCGAAATGAATCATAGTTTTGATAATCAGACTTGGAATTTTGGCAGATCTAGTTTGAACTTTGAAACCTAGAAATGGATTTCTGATTGAGCCAACCGCCCTAACCTCGCACTTGCCCGAAAATTGATTGAGGCAATTCTCTGAATTTCCAGCGCCCAAGAATGGATGTCCAGAAAATAGCGCCCACAAAAGCCAACTTGCCGACAAACACCAAACTGACAAGCTGAGGGAACAAAGAAAAACCATAAACCACTGATTTTACATGATTAAGCATAACGCCCAATTAAGGGGTGAGCAACGCTACCACCCAACCTAACGCATTGTGCCATAAACACTAAATTTGAAGTAGAAGCAAAAATGCCAAGCGTTGGGAATCCCTCTTAAATTGCTTGTTATGTGTTTGAACTTAAAGGGATCTCCATTTCAACCAACCCTTTGACTTCAGATGTTCTAACGAAACCCTTGGACTCATACAGGCTGATTGCTGGGTTTTCACTACAAACACACGACAAACTAGCTTAGTGGATTGTCTTTTAAGCGCATGTCTAACAACTAGTTCGAGACACTTTGCCCCAATTCCTCTGCCCTGAAAC
>NZ_NPKW01001332.1:0-1292 GCF_002265885.1 Vibrio sp. 03_296 | reverse complement strand
ACGAGCCATACCCCCAGCTGTCATTCCCGTGCTCACGGGAATCCATTCATCCACACGCGCCGGAAGTCGCGTTTGGAAATGCACTTGCCACAACCAACAACTACATAGAGCAAAACCAATAACAACACTGGCAATGAAGCGGCAATACCGAGCAACAACACTCGCTGTACGATGGTTCCCCGCGTTCGCGAGGATGACGAGCGGAGAGACTGAGAGAAGCTAACAGACAGAAAAAGGATGAGACAAGACACATCAACAGCGACACTATCCCATAAAAATCAGCACACCGCCGCCATACCCCCTGCTGTCATTCCCGTGCACACGGGAATCCATTCATCCACACACGCCAGATGCCACATTTGGAAACGCACTTGCCACAACCAATAGCTACATAGAGCAAAACCGACAACACTGGCAATGAAGCGGTAATACCGAGCTACAACACTCGCTGTACGATGGGTCCCCGCGTTCGCGAGGATGACGAACTGAGAGATAGAAAGAGGCTAACAAACCGAAGTTGTAAAGAAGAAATTTGAATAACAAAGGATAAGATGAGACAAGACACATCAACAGCGACACTATCCCGTAAAAAATCAGCACACAGCCGCCACGCCACCGGCTGTCATTCCCGTGCACACGGGAATCCATTCATCCACACACGCCAAATGCCACGTTTGAAAACGCACTTGCCACAACCAACAACTACATAGAGCAAAACCAATAACAACACTGGCAATGAAGCGGTAATACCGAGCTACAACACTCGCTGTACGATGGATCCCCGCGTTCGCGAGGATGACGAACTGAGAGATAGAAAGAGGCTAACAAACCGAAGTTGTAAAGAAGAAATTTGAATAACAAAGGATAAGATGAGACAAGACACATCAGCAGCGACACTATCAGCAGCGACACTATCCCGTAAAAACTCAGCACACCGCCGCCATACCACCCATCGTCATTCCCGTGCACACTAGAATCCATTTATCCACACGCGCCGGATGTCGCGTTTGGAAACCCCCTTGCCACAACCAACAACAACATAGAGCAATACCGGTAACAAAGCGGTAATACCGAGCTACAACACTCGCAGTACGATTGGATCCCCGCGTTCGCGAGGATGACGAGCGGAGAGAGAAAGGACTAGAGACTAGAAACTGAGCAAGTAAAAGACAGAAATGGAGAGTATCAACAAAAGAAACGAGGAACCTAAAAGACTGCATTGCTCGTAAGCAGACTTAGCTTTGCTTCCTCTTCACCATGGATCAAATGAATCTCCTTCGGCTTTTGCGCAA
>NZ_NPKW01001331.1:0-745 GCF_002265885.1 Vibrio sp. 03_296 | reverse complement strand
TTCTTCTAGCCAACTTGCGTTTTGTGGTTGAGTTCTAGTTTAGTTCGTTGTCCATTTGGCTTTGGTGTTTTATGCCATTGTTTTCGTGCTATATTTCAACATCTTGGTGTGTTTCAAGAGCTTCAAGGGCAGAGTACTAACAAACAATTCAAGCGTGATTCAGCACGCGTGGCATTTTTGGTATGCGGTGGTTTTTGTGTTGAAGTACCATGCGGAAGCTTGGGCATTGCGTGCTTCACACCTTAATTGGGCGTTATGTTTAGTCACGTAAAATCAGTTGGTTGCATCTTTTCTTTGCTTTCTCAGCTTTCTAATTTTGGTCTTGTCGGCAAGTTGAGTTTAGCGGTCGCTGTTTTCTGGACTCCAATTCGTGGGCGCTAAAAATTCAGAGAGTTGCCTCATTGAATTCCAGAGTGTAGGCGAGGTGAGTGAAGTGATTTTGATTTCAAAGTTAGAGCCCCATCTTTTCGATTTCTCACGTTAAAACTCAAAGTCGGCACAATCAAAATTATGATTTAATTCAGCTTTTTAGCGTCTGGTTTTGGTTTGCAAAGGTAAGTCGAGTAAGCTATTGGTATCGCAAACTTAACCCTTTGAGCCTTAAACATAACAAGGCGTTTAAGCGGGATTCATGCCGCGTGGCGTTTTTGTTTTGCAGCGAGTTTTGGTGGTGAAAGTGGTCTGCGGAAGCTTGGTTTATGCGGCATTCACCCCTTAACGCAGCGTTATAAGCAATTTTAGGAAA
>NZ_NPKW01001330.1:0-819 GCF_002265885.1 Vibrio sp. 03_296 | reverse complement strand
CGTTAAGGGGTGCAGGCACGCAATACAAAAACTACCGCACAGCGACTTAATCACCGAACCCAACGCAAACTGAAAATGCCACGCGTGCCAAATCCCACTTAAACGCCTTGTTATGCTTAAGCTTCAATGGGTTACGTTTTACTAGAAATAAGATTAACTCAGCTTTGATTCACGAACAAAAGCCAAAAACCAAAAAACTGAAATGACTCATGATTTTGAAAATCAGACCTTGAACTTTGGCAGCTAAAACGAAAAAACCTAAGTTCAAATTGCTGATTGAGCCAACCGCCCTAACTTCGCGCTTGCCCGAAAATTGAATGAGGCAATTCTCTGATTTTCTAGCGCTAAAGAATAAGTGTCAGAAAAACAGCGCTCACAAAAGCCAACTTGCCGACAAACACCAAACTGAAAAGCCGAGGGAACAAAGAAAAACCATAAATCACTGATTTTACTTGATTAAGCATAACGCTGCGTTAAGGGGTGAATGCCGCCTAAACCAAGTTTCCGCAGACCATTTTCACCACCAAAACTCACTGCATACCAAAAATGCCACGCGGCATGAATCCCTCTTAAACGCCTTGTTATGYTTAAGCTCAATGAGTTACGTTTTACTCAAAACAAGATTAACTCGACTTTGATTTACAAACAAAAACCAAAACGTAGAAAACCGAAATGAATCATAGTTTTGATAATCAGACTAGGAATTTTGGCAAATCTGGTTTGAAGTTTGAAAACCTAAAATGGATTTCTGATTGAGCCAACCGCCCTAACCTCGCGATTGCCCGAGAATTGAATGAGGCAATTCTCTGAATTTCTAGC
>NZ_NPKW01000133.1:0-11338 GCF_002265885.1 Vibrio sp. 03_296 | reverse complement strand
GGCAGCGGCAGCCCAAAACATCAAGAAGATAGCGTTGGTGGTGAACTATCTACGAAAAATGGGCTTAAATATGGCAGAAATAAGGCAGATACTTGCTTCTGTATACCCGTGTAATGAATGGAAACTTCTGCGCACGATATAACAAAAAAAAATCACGATCGCGACCTACGGTCGCTTCCAAAAAAGAACCCCACTTAAAAAGCGGGGTTCGTCATCAATCTGAAACGCCCAACTCATGAGTTGGGCGTTTTATGTATCAAATAGACTTTTGATTAACGCAGACCATGCAGAAACTCGGCCCGTGTCGCTGGGTTACTCTTAAAAATACCACCCAATGCGGTTGTGGTCGTCTCACTGGTCGCGTCCATCACGCCGCGAGACTTCACGCAATAGTGTGTTGCGTCGATGGTTACCGCAACGTCATCCGATTCGAGTAAGGTTTGCAACGCCACTAGAATCTGTTGTGTCATACGCTCTTGCACCTGAGGACGCTGCGCAAAGAAACGAACAATGCGGTTGATCTTAGACAAACCAATGATTTTGCCACGAGGAATATAGGCCACCGCTGCTTTGCCATCGATGGTCACCAAATGATGCTCGCAAGTACTGGTTAAGGTGATCTCTTTCACTCGAACCATCTCGCTGACGTTCATCTTGTTTTCAATCACCGTAATCTTAGGGAAGTTCTGATAATCAAGGCCGGAAAAAACTTCGTCGACGTACATTTTAGCAATGCGTCTTGGCGTTTCTTCCAAACTATCGTCGGTCAGATCCAATTCCAGCAAAGAAAGGATCTCACGCATGTGGTGTTCGATTTTCTCTTTCTTTTCTTCACGACTGAACTGGTTCGGCACCATCGGCGTTTCCAAACCGCGCTTTTCTAACGCTTGTTTAACCAGTTGGGCGGATTCGCTAAGACCTGACATTCCACTTCCTCTTACATCTCAAGACTCTCATAAAGGGAAGAATACCCCTTTAGGATGGCTGACAAGGATACTCGGATTTTTGAATAATTACACCCATATTTTACTGAGGGTCATTCGTGCCACTCATCGATTTGTGCTAAAGTGCGCTAAAACCATAATTCAACGGAAATTCAATATGGGCTGTTGTGATGCACCTGGCTTAATGCCAATTGAAGATGCGATGGAAAAGATGCTTTCCCGCATTAAACCGATTCAAACAACGTTAAAACTACCGCTTGCTGAAGCGCTTGGTTATGTCTTAGCTGAAGATATTCTTTCCCCCATTAATGTGCCTCCTTTTGATAACTCTGCAATGGATGGATACGCGATTCGCCTTGCCGATTTAGAGCACAACCAACCACTACCGCTTGCGGGCAAATCATTTGCAGGACAGCCTTTTGACGGGGAATGGCCGCAAAACAGTTGTATTCGCATCATGACGGGCGCAAAAATCCCTGAGGGATGTGACGCCGTCATCATGCAGGAAAACACCGAAGCGAGCGACGAAGGTATTGTCATCCAACAGTGCCAGATTAAGCCGAATGAAAACATTCGACCAACAGGCGACGATATCCAAGAGGGCGACTTAGTCTTGGCCCAAGGGGCTCGCCTCACGCCTCGCGATATTCCAATGATTGCCTCTTTAGGCATCAGCCACGTTACGGTGGTCAGAAAACCCCGTGTCGCCTTCTTTTCTACTGGTGACGAGCTCAAATCGCTTGGTGAACCACTACTAGAAGGTCAGATCTACGATAGCAACCGCTACGGCATTAAGCCGCTGATTGAGAACTTTGGCTGCGAAGCCATCGACCTCGGCATCATTCCTGATTGCCCTGAAACATTAAAAAACACCTTCGAAAAAGCCCAATCACTAGCGGATGTGGTGGTGACTTCTGGTGGCGTCAGCGTGGGCGAAGCCGACTACACCAAAGACATTTTGGAGCAGCTAGGCGAAATCGGATTTTGGAAATTGGCGATCAAACCGGGTAAACCCTTTGCTTTTGGCAAACTCAGCACCGCGTGGTTCTGCGGTCTGCCAGGTAACCCCGTTTCTGCCGTTTTAACGATGTATGTTTTGGTTCAGCCAATGCTGGCCAAATTGGCAGGCCATTCACAATGGAAGGCACCAGAGTCCATCCCAGCCACAACACGAACGGCGTTTAAAAAGGCCCCCGGTCGTACCGACTACCAACGCGGCATCTACACCATTGAGAATGGTCAGTTCTTTGTCGAAACAACTGGGAATCAAAGCTCTGGCGCGTTTCGTTCAATGAGCTTGGCAAATTGTTTTGTGGTTTTAGAACGAGAGCGTGGACGTGTTGAAGTGGGTGAAACCGTCAATATCGAGTTGTTTAACTCAACCCTATTTTAGGAGCTGAAGGTGGAGATTCTTTCCGATCAGGAAATGCTGCGCTACAACCGCCAAATCATCCTACGTCAGTTTGATTTTGAAGGCCAAGAAGCTCTCAAACAGAGCTCCATCTTAATTTTGGGTGCCGGTGGCCTTGGCTGTGCTGCGAGTCAATATCTGGCGACTGCGGGGGTCGGCAGGCTGACATTGATTGACGACGATATTGTTGAGTTGTCCAATTTGCAGCGCCAAGTCCTGCATCACGATGCTGATATTGGGCGTAAAAAAGTCGAGTCGGCAGCACAGTCGCTGCGAGAGCTGAATCCTCACATCGAAGTGGTAACAGTGGCGCAACGTCTTAACGACTCTGAGCTTGAAACTTTGATAAAAAACCACAGCTTAGTGTTGGATGCCAGTGATAACGTAGAGACGCGCAATCAATTGAATCGCCTCTGCTTTGCGACCAAGACACCATTGGTATCTGGCGCTGCGATTCGCATGGAAGGCCAAGTGAGCGTTTTCACCTACCAAAACGCTAATGAGCCTTGCTATCAATGTCTTAGCGCACTATTTGGTGCAAATGCGCTAAGTTGTGTCGAAGCAGGGGTCATGGCACCGGTCGTTGGCATCATAGGTGCCGTTCAAGCGATGGAAGCGATCAAAGTGTTGGCTCAATTTGGTACCCCCAAAAGCGGTAAAATTTTGATCCTTGACGCCATGTCGATGTCTTGGCGAGAAATGAATCTCATGAAACTGCCCGCTTGCCCAGTGTGCAACGATGATTCACAACGCAACTGTTATTCACAACATACAAGCCAGAGTTGATTGAAACGCCCTCCTCTATTGTGGAGGGCTTTTTTTTAACGATCCACTTCTGCCGTGGTTGCGATGAAAGGACATGGTTACAACGGAAGGAAATTGTTTTATCTTGGCCCTAAACGCTAATAACCAATTGTTTTGACGAGCATTCGATGAGACCACTCATAAAAGGATTTGGATTACTGTTGTCAGGCATCGCTTTGCTTATCTCGCTGCAACACCTGCTAAGAGATAAGCCGGATAATGAGAGGATTCACGCAATACTGCTTAGCCATACGTTAACTCAATCTTTAGACGGGCATCGACGTTATTTAACGGTCAAGCTCCCAGACTCCAGCGTGCTGAGATTGGCAGTCAAACCCGACAATGATTGTCTGCCACCTGCGCAAGTGCTTTTAGCGAAAGGAACAAATGCGCTCACCAAGCAACCTCGCTATCACTTTATTGAATGTCAGAAACCATAAGGAAATCACTCTATGTCCCCGCTTATTTCTGCCAGTGAACTGAATGAGATTAAACAACAAAATTTGGTCATTTTAGATGCCAGCATGGAGTTCACGATTCCCAATGCTGAGCCCAAAATTTTCGGCAAGGTCATCCCTGGTGCTCGTCGATTCGATTACGACCACGAGTTCTGCGATCTTTCCAGTGCTTTGCCTCATATGATGCCCGATCAAGCAACCTTCAATGAGAAAGCACAGCAGATCGGTTTAAACAATGATAGCCATATCGTGGTCTACGATAACGCGGGCACTTACGCCTCGCCAAGAGCGTGGTGGATGCTTAAAGCGATGGGGCATCATCACGTTCAAGTGCTCAATGGCGGTCTAAAAGCTTGGATTGACGCAGGCTTTGAAACCCAAGACAACTTTGAAGCAGCATCACAGATTGGCACATTCAAAGGACAAATTGATCCAGATTATTTCTTAAATGCCGATATTGTTCTGCAGCACAGTAATTTGCGCTCCGCCTCAATTGTCGATGCACGATCTATGGAACGGTTTTTAGCTCAGGTTCCAGAACCCAGAGAAGGCATACGCAGTGGCCACATTCCGGGCTCCCTGTGTTTGCCGTTTTCACAACTCTTGGACAAAGGCCATATTAAACCTTTGTCTGGTTTGCAAGAGGCTTTCGAGCCGCTACCATTGGAGCAGAGTAAACCGATCATTTTCAGTTGTGGCTCGGGGGTCACTGCATGTATTTTGTTATTAGGTGCATACCTAATCGGTTACAAAAATTTGTCTGTCTACGACGGTTCATGGACGGAATGGGGAGCCAACCCTCAATTACCTATTGAACCGTAATCAAGACAGCATCAAACAGAAGGCAAAGAATGGCTGGGATGAAGAACAATATTTGGCTGCTATATTGGGTCCTCATGGTGGTCACCATGGGGCTTTTTATCCTTTTTGGCCATAACTTCTATCATTCCAACCTACAGAAATACCAAGATAAGCAACTACTGCAACTTGAACTTTTTTCGGCTTCCGTCGACTCACTGTTCAAAAGCCAAGAATCCCTCCTCGAAGTGGTTGGGCATCAATTAGTCGAGCAAAACGATTTCACTCGAACGGCAGCCATGCAGATCCGGCCGCTACTCGATAACTTGATGCGTATTCACCCTATTATTGCGGGTTTTGGCCTTGCTAATCCGAATGGTGACTTTATCGCGGTCAGCAGCAATGTCGATTTAGCGCGAGCAGAAAACTTAAGCGCCAACCCCGCGACAAAAATCGGCTTCACAGAAGCGCTCAATTCCAATCGTATGGTATTGGGGCATACCTACTATTTTGATGCTATCGATTCCTTGGTAATTCCCATTCGCAAGTCCATTCGCAATCAGCGTGGTGAAGTTGAAGCCGTCATGACAGCGGGACTAAAAGTTGAGTCAACACTGGTTTTTCGCAACAATATTCACGCAAACCCCTACAATGTTGTGAGTCTGATACGCGAAGACTTGTACCGCACTTTTGTTTCGGCCGACGCCTCCCTCGTCAATCGTTACGATGCACCCATTGCCGATCAACGTTACAAAGAGGTAATCGCTGCGGCGGCTTCTCAATTATCGCTTTCCGAACCGGAGCTCAAAGCTTCTCAAAAAGCCGTCACAGTGACGACATATGGCCCCCAAGTCTCCTATCTAATGACAGTGAAATACTTGTCGGATTATAAAGTCTGGGCCGTTTCTGCTACTGAAATGCATTTTATTCGTCAACAGTTTTACAGCCAACTCGGCTTCTACCTGCTGATCTTCACTATCTTACAGCTCGCGTTTTACGGCTTAGTGCGTTCGATCGCCAACAACGAACAACAAACCATTGAACGCTTAAACAAGCAAGCGACACACGACACCTTAACTGGCCTGCCAAACAGACTCTATTTGCGCAATAACGTAAACAGTTGGCTCAAAAATAAAACGTCGCCTTTTTCACTGCTGTTCATCGATATGGATAACTTTAAGAGTGTCAACGACACTCACGGCCACGATTTCGGTGACCAAGTTCTAAAACAAATCACGCAACGATTAGCTTCATTCAACAACGACCAACGTTTGCTGGTGCGTGAAGCCAGCGATGAGTTCATTTTATTGGTAAAAGAGAGCGATCCTGCATTGCTTAAGTCATTAGCCACTACCATGATCGCTAAAATGGCCGAGCCTTATGTGATTAACGACGTTCAATTCCTATTAAGCTGTAGCGTAGGCATCGCCGTTTATCCAACCCACGGTAATGACCTCGATGCATTACTTCGCGCCGCCGATATCTCGATGTATCGTGCCAAACAAGAGCGCAACTCGTTCAATATTTTTACCACTGAAATGCAAGAGCAGCATTTATACAAAACGAAAGTTGAACAACGTTTACGGTTTGCCATTGAACAACAAAAATTGTTTATGGTTTACCAGCCTCAGGTCGATATGGCTGGCAAGCTGCATGGTGTCGAAGCCTTGGTTCGCTGGCAGGATGAAGAGCTCGGTTTTGTCCCGCCCGATCTGTTTATTCCTGTTGCCGAAAGCTCAGGACTCATGGTTAAACTGGGTAAATTCATCATTGAACGTAGTGTCAGTGATATTGCGACTTATGTATTACCACAACGTCAAGACTTGAATCTCTCAATCAACATCTCTGTAAAACAGTTTATTCAGCAGGATTTTGCTGAGCACCTTCTCACCACCATCGACGCAGCAAGACTCGATAGAAAACGCATTACGCTCGAAATTACGGAAAACTTGTTTATTGAAGATCTTGAGCAGTTCAAACCCATTTGTAACGAGATGAACCACCAAGGGCTTAAAATCTCTCTGGATGATTTTGGCACCGGCTATTCCTCGTTAAGCATGCTGAAAGATCTGCCCATTGATGAGCTGAAGATCGACAAGAGCTTTGTTGATCACATTGAGAATGACGCAAAGTCTTTCAACATGGTCAAAAACATCATCGCTATCGGGAAAAACTTTGGCATGGCAGTGTTAGCTGAAGGGGTAGAAACGGAGTTGCAAGCGAACAAGCTGGCGGAATGTGGTTGCGACTTGTTACAAGGCTATTACTACGCGAAACCGCTCAATGTCGAGCAACTGCAAAGCTATCTGGACGAACAGACGGAAAAATAGACGCTCATACCCAATTACGGCGAAACAAAAACCCGCTAAAACAGCGGGTTTTTATATAAAAGCCAATGATTGAACGTTACTTGCTCGTCATTTCAGCGTGCATGGTATCAACCAATTTACCGCTTGGATCGCCAGAAAGTTCCCACGTAAAGATACCTCCAAGATTCGATTGCTTCGCCCACTGTGCTTTCGCTTTAATCGAGCGCTGATCTTCAAACGAGATAAAGACTTTTTTCTCTGGGTTCCACAAATAAGGTGCTTGAGACTGTTCGTCGTAGTTGTACTGATAGCCTTGTTTCTCTCCATAGTTCTTTACCAGATCCCAGAACATGAAGTAACCATTTTCGCCAGTGCCAAATTGCGCGCCTTGTTCAGAGAGCAAGTCCCCTTTCGGCGCTTGACCGTCATAATCTTGTGTTCCCTGCCATCCACGACCATAAAACGCTGCGCCAATCACAAGTTTCTCACTTGGAATACCAAGCTCAATCATTTGGTTGATGAAAACATCTGCGCCCATACCCCACCAACTGCGTTCTGTGGCATGCAAATTGGTAGTGTGTCCGGTCTGCTGCCCCCACCCACCGAGGAAATCGTAGGTCATTGCAAACATGTTGGTGAGATAAGGCTGTGCGGCTTTCCAATCGATTTGTGCCGCTTTCGCGCCCACACCAACCGCTGTTGATAGTTCATACTCTCGATTGGTTTTCTTTTCTAACGCGTCAAGATCGGCACGCAACGTTTTGACTAGGTAAGTAAAAGCATCACGCTCTGCCACTTTCTGTTCATCAGACAGTTTCGTCGCAGGATTCCAAGGGGACGTGGTTAAGCCGCCACCACCAGGGTATTCCCAATCCAAGTCAATACCATCAAAGAAGTCATATTGTTTGATAAGTTCAACGGCGGTTTTAGAGAACTGCGCCATTGCTTTAGGATCCTTGGCCATTGCATGGAAAGGCTCGGACATGGTCCAGCCACCAAAAGAAGGGAGGATTTTAAGATCTGGGTGCTGCTTTTTCAGTTCCGCAAGCTGGGCAAAATGGCCTTTGAATGGCACCTTCACCGAGACCTTGCCGAAGTCTTTTTCTAAGGCGGCTTCGGTATCAACGACAATCGCACTGAATGGCTCTTTGCCTTCACACTGTTTGGCTACCAACTTCTGTACCGTCTCTGATGCTCCAGTGTGAGGACCACACATGCTTAAAAAGGCGTAGATAACATGAGTCAGCTTTTCTGCCGGAATATCTTTAACCGTGTAAGGATTTGAAGCATTCGCGTATTGCCAATCGGCAAAGTAACCCGCGACCACTTTTTCTTGCGCAACAGCGCTACCAGCAAACGCGCTGAACAAAGCAGCGGTAATCAATGTTTTTTTCATAAGTCCCTCCAAGTAACTGGTTTAAAGCTACTCCTCGGGATTATTTTCAGCTTAGAAATCAAATCAGGCTGCGAGTCATTTATAAAATCTCACAGCCTTATTGCACAAATTGCATAAAAATATGCCACCTGAATTGCTATTGCGCTTTTCCTTGCATCTGCTCGTCAAGGTTCAGTACGGTGAGCGCGTTACTCACGCTCGTAGCAATAACGTCAATGGCTCCCGTTCTCAGTGCGCCAAGCAGTGCTAAAGGCTTACTGTTCTCGGCAGCGATAGCGATGACTTGGGAGATCGGCCTAAACTCTTCAATACCTAGACCAATCACACGATCACTCATCACCGTATTCGCGACGTTGCCATAAATATCGAAAAAGTCATAACCCGCAAAATCCCCCACAACCCCTTGCTGTAAGCGAGACTGCACCACTTCATCGGGGGTAAACCACCCAAGATCGACCATATAGCTGTTCTCACTCATGTCACCAATCCCAATCAGAGCGATGTCGGCTTTACGCGCAAGATCGAGGGTCTGTTTCACTGTCGCGTTTTGCATGAATGCCATCTTCTGCTCGCGGTTTTCGGCGTACGCCGGCGCATAGAGTGTTTCTGATGTGCCACCATATTTTTTCGCCAACTGGCGGCAAATATGGTCAGCGTTAAACATACCGCCGCGAGGGTGAATTCCACCAATCCCACAGACAAATTTGCAGTCACGCGGGGTAATGACACCAACGTGGTGCGCAACCGCAGAGACATTTCGCCCTTGCCCAACCGACACCACCATGCCATTTTTTAATGTGCTCGTTAGGTAGTTTGACACCAAACCAGCCACTTGCTGGCGCTGTGCTTCTTCGTGGGGTTGGTCAAGCGCGACTAATGCTCGCTTCACACCAAAGCGTTCAATTAAACGCTGCTCAATTTTGGCACTGAACACCGGGTGATACTTCACGGTGATTTCGACGATCCCTTCGTCCCTTGCTTGCTTAAGCATTCGGCCCACTTTGGCGCGAGAAACCGAAAACTTCTTTGAAATCTCTTCCTGAGTAGCGCCATCCTGATAGTAAGCGACCGAGATCTCCGTCAGAAGATCCGTGCTTTCAATCGATATATCTTGGTTTGAACTGCTCATATTTACTCTCACCCTCATTTCAGAGTGCTATTTTAATCTGCCATTGAGCATATGCTCATTGACTTAGCATATGTTACACACGATTCTAACCGCAACTTTTGCTCATTGAAATGACATTTTCTCAGTAAAGATTTTGTTAATGACTTTTGCTCACTAAACCTTACTGAGTAAGGGCAAACGTTTAATTGTTGTTTGTTCGATTTTACGTGAAAAAAAACGTTGATGAGCATCACCTTAAAGCTCATTCAACCATTGACTTTCCTACACGTTAGGATAAATATGGATACATCATTTACTCAGCCATCGAGCAAATGTTCAAAACAAATGTTCGGTCGCTAAATTTTTTCTGATGAATAGAGCGTGCATTGTAAAAATCGCACTAAACTATTCGCTAGTCAGTTTACAAATGTATTGGCTTAGGTGTGTACACCGAGCGATAGCCCGTTATATAGGATGATCGATTATGAGCAACAAGTTAGAGCAACTTCGCAAGCTAACAACTGTCGTAGCAGACACTGGTGAAATTGATGCAATCAAAAAATACCAACCAGAAGATGCAACAACAAACCCTTCTCTGATTCTTAAAGCTGCTCAAATCGCTGAGTATGCGCCTCTGATCGATGCTTCTATCGAGTATGCAAAAACTCAAAGCGATGACAAAGCACAGCAGGTTCAAGACACTTGCGACATGCTTGCGGTAAACATCGGTAAAGAAATCCTAAAAACAATCCCAGGTCGTATTTCTACAGAAGTTGACGCACGTCTTTCTTACGACATGGAAGGCAGCGTAGCGAAAGCTCGTCAGCTAGTAAAAATGTACAACGATGCTGGCATCACAAACGATCGCATCCTTATCAAACTAGCGTCAACTTGGGAAGGTATCCGCGCAGCGGAAATCCTAGAGAAAGAAGGCATCAACTGTAACCTGACTCTACTATTCTCTTTCGCTCAAGCGCGTGCTTGTGCTGAAGCGGGCGTATTCCTGATCTCTCCATTCGTTGGTCGTATCATGGACTGGTACAAAGCGAAAGAAGGGCGCTCTTTCGAAGCGCAAGAAGATCCAGGCGTACTGTCTGTGACTAAGATCTACAACTACTACAAAGAGTACGGCTACAAAACCGTCGTTATGGGTGCAAGCTTCCGTAACATCGGTGAGATCCTAGAACTGGCTGGTTGTGACCGCCTGACTATCGCGCCTGCTCTACTTGCAGAACTTGAAGCGGCTGAAGGTGAAGTGGTTGAGAAACTGGTTGACTCTAAAGGCGCAGCAGAGCGTCCAGCACCAATGACGCACGCGGAATTCCTATGGGAGCACAACCAAGACCCAATGGCGGTTGAGAAACTGGCAGAAGGTATCCGTAACTTCGCCGTTGACCAAGGCAAACTAGAAGCGATGATTGCAGCGAAACTGTAATCACACAGAATCAAACTAGGGGAACGCAAACGTTCCCCTACTTATTTCCTCTTTAGACTCAAATAATATTCGGTATTTATTATGGATCGTAAACATTTAGCTAATGCAATCCGCGCACTCAGCATGGACGGCGTACAAAAAGCAAACTCAGGCCACCCAGGCGCACCTATGGGTATGGCGGACATCGCTGAAGTTCTTTGGCGTGGCCACCTAAACCACAACCCATCAAACCCAGAGTGGGCTGATCGCGACCGTTTCGTACTCTCTAACGGCCACGGCTCGATGCTGATTTACTCGCTACTGCACCTAAGCGGTTACGAGCTTTCTATCGATGATCTGAAAAACTTCCGTCAATTGCATTCTAAGACTCCGGGCCACCCAGAATACGGCTACGCGCCTGGTATCGAAACAACGACGGGCCCTCTAGGTCAAGGCATCACCAACGCGGTTGGTATGGCAATGGCTGAGAAAGCGCTCGCAGCGCAGTTCAACAAAGAAGGCCACGACATCGTTGACCACTTCACTTACGTGTTCATGGGTGATGGCTGTCTGATGGAAGGTATCTCGCACGAGGCTTGCTCTCTAGCGGGTACGCTAGGCCTTGGTAAACTGATTGCATTCTGGGATGACAACGGCATCTCTATCGACGGTCACGTTGAAGGTTGGTTCTCTGAC
>NZ_NPKW01001329.1:0-470 GCF_002265885.1 Vibrio sp. 03_296 | reverse complement strand
GTGAGTCCCCATGCGCATAGATACGCTATGTGATTGGGCCGGGCTGGCGATCAGTAAACGAATGCAGCCAACACCGTTGCAGCTTCTAGTAGGAAGGGGATAAGTGGCTATGCTTACCAAGTAAATAGCATAAGGTCACGCTCATTTGCCTATGCTAAGTCCCCTATTTTGAAAAATAACTGTATTTAAAAATAACCATATTGATAATCGAGTAGGAGGAGGCCTCACGGCCTCCATCCTCTCACACCACCGTACAAGCGTGGGTCGCATACGGCGGTTCCGAATATATCTTTAGTGACTCATACCCATCTCTCAATGAGTACAGTCCCCTCTCCTCGAACCATTTGATTGGCATTGCGTGATTCACCTGGGGCGAGAGGGCTAAGTGCCACCACCCTTTATCTGACATCGCCAGCTTCCACGCATTTCGCTCTGTTACACCTTGTCGTTGTAACCATGTCGCTATGCTG
>NZ_NPKW01001328.1:0-836 GCF_002265885.1 Vibrio sp. 03_296 | reverse complement strand
TCAAGAGGGATTCGCAACGCGTGGCATTTTTACTATGCGTTGATTTTAGTGATTAAGGTGGTTTGCGGCGGCTTTTGTATTGCGTTGCTCACCCCTTAGCAGGGCGTTATGCTTAATCAAGTAAAATCAGTGGTTTATGGTTTTTCTTTGCTCCCTCGGCTTTTCAGTTTTGTGTTTGTCGGCAAGTTGGCTTCAGTGGGCGCTGTTTTCTGGACACTTATTCTTTGGCGCTAAAAATTCTGAGAGTTGCCTCTGTTAATTTTCGGGCAAGCGCGAGGTTAGGGCGGTTGGCTCAATCAGAAATTTGATCTTAGGTTTTTGAGTTTTGACTGCCAAAGTTCAAAGTCTGATTTTCAAAATTATGAGTCATTTCTGTTTTCTACGTTTTGGCTTTTGTTTCTGAATCGAAGTCGAGTTAATCTTGTTTCCAGAAAAACGTAACCCATTGAAGCTTAAGCATAACAAACGAGTATGGCGTCAATAGTTAATTTTCGTCCATATTTCATTCCACATAGTTCCGTCTCTTAGCATTGAATTCAGGATCACAACCATCTTTCTAACACAGGCMATGATGGCTACTTTTTGGGTTTTCCTGCTTCCAGTAATCGCTGATATGTGGTCTTAAAAACAGGGTTAGATTGCATTGCAGACATCATCGCCATATACAGGACTGTACGCACCTGAGCGCGCCCACCTTGGATAATTCGTTTGCCTTTATAGCGGCCACTTTCTCTATTCATGGGAGCAACACCTATTAGAGAAGCCGCTTGTTTATTGTTGATATAACCCAACTCAGGAACGTTGCTAATGATGGCGGCCGCACTCACTTTCCCGAT
>NZ_NPKW01001327.1:0-653 GCF_002265885.1 Vibrio sp. 03_296 | reverse complement strand
GTCATTAGCCATAACTCTTGGATTAACTCTTTGCCTGTTTCTTGGAGCTGCTGTTGGTTAGTTATAGGTCGTTGATTTTGTTCTGGTATATCAGTTCTTTTAATTTGCGTTTCGTTACGCTTGCCTCAAAGCGGATTAGCCATCGTAACAAAGCGGTGCAGTCGTGGGTCAGACATTGCATCAACAATAGATTGAGCGTGCTTATCACCCTTCTCTGCCTTTGCCCGATAATCGTTGTATTGCTTCTCGAACTCGTGTTGTTTTGAGTAACACTTACCACGCCAGTGTGAAGATGCTCTGTTGTGATAACACGTTGTTTCGTATTCACTACGTGACGCTTTAACTTGCCCGTGAGACACGTTGGCCATATGAGCGATTGCCTGTTTTGCTTTCTGTTCAGTGCCAACATTTGCCGAGAACGTGCAGTCCAACTGCATCACTTCAGCTAAATCCCATTCAAGCATATCTGCAAGCATCGGGTGAGAGAGTTCCAGCGCGGAACACATTTCAGCATACCCAAGCAGTATTGAGCATGGGCCGAAGATGTTGTGGCCTTGTAGGATTTTCGCTGGACTGGCTTTGATTTCGACAGATGGCGGTACGTTAGGAGAACCATTGTTGAACTTGATAGCGACACCAGTAAAGCTAGTTGG
>NZ_NPKW01001326.1:0-638 GCF_002265885.1 Vibrio sp. 03_296 | reverse complement strand
TTTCTTGATCAGTTCTAGCGCTGACAGACGATCCATCACGAATGCATCGGCGCGTCCCAAGGCGACATCATGTTCAATACCGGTATCGTAAGTCTTGATATTGATTTTGCCGTCTTTATCGTAATCGCGTAATAGCTGTCAATATTGATGCACGTAGTACCGCAACGGTTTTACCTGCAAGGTCTGCAACGCCTTTGATGCTGTCATTGCCCTTGCGTACGGTGATCTGAGCGCCGTCTACCACATATGGGTCAGCAAAAAGGTATTTGGCTTGCGCGCATTCCGTCATGGTGATTGGTTGGAAATGGTATCGATGCGACCCGTTTCAAGCAAACCAAACAGACCTGAGAAGTTTGCGGTTACGTATTCGACTTTGTAGCCATTACGCTTACCAATCTCATCCCACATATCTACTTCAAAACCTTGCAGTTGGTCTTGCTTTACAAAGGTGAATGGGAAGTAGCGGCCAGACATGCCCACTTTAACCACTTCTTCGGCAACCGCCTGAAAAGTTGCTGCAGAAAGCGCGATGGCAGCAATACTCGCTTTAATCCAGTTATTCATCTTGTGACTCCTTATCTTTATGGAGGTGACTGTTAATGTGGATTTATCTCAATAGAATAAATACTAGTTGTTAT
>NZ_NPKW01001325.1:0-801 GCF_002265885.1 Vibrio sp. 03_296 | reverse complement strand
GCAGCAGGTCTGCAAATCTCTAACCGCTTGAACGTACAAAGTCGCGGTCTAGACGTTGCGGTACGTAACGCCAACGACGGTATCTCAATCGCACAAACCGCAGAAGGTGCGATGAACGAGACCACCAACATCCTACAACGTATGCGTGACCTATCTCTACAATCAGCAAACGGCTCAAACTCAAAATCAGAGCGCGTGGCGATTCAAGAAGAGATCACCGCATTGAACGACGAGCTAAACCGTATTGCAGAAACCACGTCTTTTGGTGGTAACAAGCTGCTAAACGGTACTTACGGCACGAAAGCAATGCAAATTGGTGCGGATAACGGTGAAGCGGTCATGCTGTCACTGAAAGACATGCGCTCTGACAACGTGATGATGGGTGGCGTGAGCTACCAAGCTGAAGAAGGCAAAGACAAGAACTGGAATGTGGCCGCAGGCGACAACGACTTGACGATTGCACTGACAGACAGCTTTGGTAACGAGCAAGAGATCGAAATCAACGCGAAAGCGGGTGATGACATCGAAGAGCTAGCGACGTACATCAACGGTCAAACAGACCTTGTAAAAGCGTCAGTGGGTGAAGGCGGCAAGCTACAGATCTTTGCTGGTAACAACAAAGTTCAAGGTGAAATTGGTTCTCAGGTAGCCTTGCAGGTGAACTTGGCCTAGGCGAAGGCAAAAACGTCACGGTAGATACGATTGACGTAACAACCGTACAAGGTGCGCAAGAGTCGGTAGTGTGGAGTGCGGCACTGAAATACGTAGACAGCCACCGTGCAGAGCTGGGTGCATTCCAGA
>NZ_NPKW01001324.1:0-959 GCF_002265885.1 Vibrio sp. 03_296 | reverse complement strand
AACAATAAACAAGCGGCTTCTCTAATAGGTGTTGCTCCCATGAATAGAGAAAGTGGCCGCCATAAAGGCAAACGAATTATCCAAGGTGGGCGCGCTCAGGTGCGTACAGTCCTGTATATGGCGATGATGTCTGCAATGCAATCTAACCCTGTTTTTAAGACCACATATCAGCGATTACTGGAAGCAGGAAAACCCAAAAAAGTAGCCATCATTGCCTGTGTTAGAAAGATGGTTGTGATCCTGAATTCAATGCTAAGAGACGGAACTATGTGGAATGAAAATATGGCGAAAAATTAACTATTGACGCCATACTCGTTTGTTATGCTTAAGCTTCAATGGGTTACGTTTTTCTGGAAACAAGATTAACTCGACTTTGATTCAGAAACAAAAGCCAAAAATTAGAAAACCGAAATGAATCATAGTTTTAATAATCAGACTTCGGATTTTGGCAAAACTGGCTTGGAGTTTAAAAACCAAAAATGGATTTCTGATTGAGCCAGCCGCACTAACCTCGCGCTTGCCCGAAAATAGAATGAGGCAACACTCAGAATTTTCAGCGCCAAAGAATTGATGTCCGAAAAACAGCGCTCAAAACAGCCAACTTGCCGACAAACACCRAACTGAAAAGCYGAGGGARCAAAGAAAAACCATAAACCACTGATTTTACKTGATTAAGCATAACGCCGCGTTAAGGGGTGAATGCCGCCTAAACCAACCTTCCGCAGACCACTTTCACCACCAAAACCAACCGCATACCAAAAATGCCACGCGGCATGAATCCCRCTTAAACGCCTYGTTATGTTCGCGCTTTTTCACTTCAGAGTAAGCAAAGGTATGAGTAATTGTCAAAGCAATAAACAAAAGTGGAATAAACAACGAAAATACTGATATCAAAATATACATTTGTGACATCACTAACTTTTCTAAGATCCCTTCGCTGTGGGCCCACCCTGCAGCAT
>NZ_NPKW01001323.1:0-489 GCF_002265885.1 Vibrio sp. 03_296 | reverse complement strand
ATCTATGAGCCGAAGTTCTCCAACAGCAGTTATGGGTTCAGGCCAAACCGTAGTGCGCATCATGCGCTTGCGGCAGCAAGCCGCTATATCAGAGAAGGGCGGGGTTATGTAGTGGATATCGATCTAGCCAAATACTTCGACACGGTGAACCATGATAGGGTGATGCACAGATTATCTAAGGACATTAGTGATAAACGAGTATTAAAGCTAATCAGGGCATATCTACAGGCAGGCTTAATGCGAGATGGTTAGTAGAGCGAAGACAACGAGGAACACCGCAGGGTGGTCCATTATCTCCGTTACTTTCCAATATCGTATTAGATGAACTGGACAAAGAGTTAGAGCGGAGAGGGCATAAGTTCTGTCGATATGCAGATGACTGCCAAATCTACGTTCGTAGTGAGGAAGCCGCGCATCGAGTCAAAGAGTCGATAACGGAGTTCTTGGAACAGAAGCTAAAGCTCACGGTAAATCGTGAGAAAAGTGCAG
>NZ_NPKW01001322.1:0-902 GCF_002265885.1 Vibrio sp. 03_296 | reverse complement strand
GCGCCATAAAGCCACTATCTATCGAGAAATTGAACGCAATTGTCGTTACAACAAGTTCTTCGATAGGTACTCTTATCAACCACGGCGGGCACAGCAAATGGCTCGTAACCGGCTGAGCCGCTCGCGCAGAAACAAGCGCTACAGCAAAAGCGACTTTAGGTTACCTGAGGCCTTGCTACGACTGGATTGGAGCCCTGACCAAATCGTCGGATATCTAAGAATGAGAGGCTATCCAACAATGAGCCACGAGCTCATTTATCAGCACATTTGGAACGACAAAGCTCTCGGTGGAACCCTATGGAAACACCTACGCCAATCTACTAAGCAAAGGCGTAAAAGGTACAACTCAAAAGACAGTCGAGGACGGCTTGCAAATAAGCGTCATATTACCGAAAGACCAGAAAACGCTGAGCATCGAAAAGAGCCAGGTCACTGGGAAATTGATACTGTCGTTGGCCGCGGAACCAAGCACTGTATCGTGACTTTAGTCGACAGAATGACTGGCTACACTTTTATCGGGCAAATGGACGATAGAACAAGCGAGTCGCTCAACGTAAGAATGAGCAAAATCATGACCCGCTCTGACTTACCTTTTAAGACGATAACTTCGGATAACGGCACTGAATTTCATGGTTACGCACAACTAGAAAACATCATAACTGTCTGTTTACTTTGCAATCCATACCAATCATGGGAGCGAGGCACTAATGAAAACACCAATGGTTTGATACGACAATACTTACCAAAACGAACTTCCATGTCACACGTGACACAGAAGCTATGCAATGAAATTGCACACAAATTAAATACGCGCCCACGCAAAAGACTTGGGTATAGAACACCACTGGAGTATATTCATGCGCATCTTTAAAAAGTGTCGCACTTCAAACTTGATACTAAGT
>NZ_NPKW01001321.1:0-1670 GCF_002265885.1 Vibrio sp. 03_296 | reverse complement strand
CGCGTTAAGGGGTGAATGCCGCCTAAACCAAGTTTCCGCAGACCACTTTCACCACAAAAATCACCGCAAACCAAAAATGCCACGCGGCATGAATCCCGCTTAAACGCCTTGTTATGCTTAAGCTTCAATGGCTTACGTTTTACTAAAAACAAGATTAACTCGACTTTGATTTACAAACAAAAGCCAAAACGTAGAAAACCGAAATGACTCATAGTTTTGAAAGTCAGACTTTGAAATTTGGCCGCTAAAACTCAAAAACCTAAGATCAAGTTGCTGATTGAGCCAACCGCCCTAACCTTGCGCTTACCCGAAAATTGATTGAGGCAACTCTCTGAATTTCCAGCGCCAAAGAATGAGTGTCCGAAAAGCAGCGCTCACAAAAGCCAACTTGCCGACAAACACCAAACTGAAAAGCCAAGAGAACAAAGAAAAACCATAACCAACTGATTTTACTTGATTAAGCATAACGCCGCGTTAAGGGGTGAATGCCGCATAAACCAAGCTTCCGCAGACCACTTTCACCACCAAAACTCACCGCACACCAAAAATGCCACGCGGCATGAATCCCTCTTAAACGCCTTGTTATACCAATTTTTGGCCAGTCATAAGCAACCTAACTTATAAGCCAAAACCAACTTTTGGTAACTTACGAACTGAGCGAACACCCCATTGTGATAAATCTGGCTTAGGTTGCCCCGTGAAATCACCAAGGCAGATATACCCTCGAGACAGATAACGATAAAGGAAATCTCCACCCTCTAAAGAGCCTCTTCTATCATCACCAAATGGTAATTTTATACGWTCTACTCGTAGATCTGAGGCGGCTTTGAAAGCWGGATAAACGCTGGAGTTCACCGAATATGAGCTTAGMTCACTTAGAAGTGCTTTATCTGACATTTGCGATGCTGTACGAGTAAAGATCATGATTAGACGTTTCTGCTGTTCTGATGAAACGATGATCATTTCCATATTGGTTTTCCTTTGAAATAAGGAAGTATATAGAAACCAAGCTTCACTCGATAGTGTTTTGAGTTGGAGCTTATTACGATAAATTGGTATAACGCTGCGTTAAGGGGTGAGTGCCGCCTAAACCAAGTTTCCGCACACCACTTTCACCACAAAAATCACCGCAAACCMAAAATGCCACGCGGCATGAATCCCGCTTAAACGCCTTGTTATGTTTAAGACTCGAACGGTTAAGTTTTACGATACCAAGAGCTTAACTCGACTTATCTTTGAAAACCAAAGTTAGAAGCTAAAAAGCTGAATTAACTCATAAATTTGATTGTACTGACATTGAGATTTTAGTGTGAGAAACCGAAAGCTGGTGCTCAAACGTTGAAACTAACATCGCTTCATTCGACTCACAAACGCACTGAACTTTAATGAGGCAACTCTCTGAATTTTTAGCGCCCACGAATTGGAGTCCAGAAAACAGCGACCACTAAACGTAACTTGCCGAAAAGACCAAAATTAGAAAGCTGAGAAAGCAAAGAAAAGATGCAACCAACTGATTTTAAGTGATTAAACATAACGCCGCATTAAGGTGTGAGCAACGCTAACACGAAACAAAACCATACCACCATAAACACAAAACCCAACGATGACATCAAAATGCCAAGCGTTGGGAATCACTCTTAAATGCTTTGTTATGTGGTTTTAACTAGCGT
>NZ_NPKW01001320.1:0-1080 GCF_002265885.1 Vibrio sp. 03_296 | reverse complement strand
AACCAGATATGGATGTAAAACCAACCTGCTCCAGATTGCCTTCTTGAACTCGTTCTCGATAACCTGCTATGAAATCATCAAAACMCGAAAAGGTCTCGAAACTGCAATAGTAAGCATCCTTCGAGCAGCTACGCAAAAATCATAATCTTGCGCCAAATTGATCACTTTAAATTCTACGTTCATCCCTAATCCTAAAGTGAATAGCGCCTAACGCCGCGTTAAGGGGTGAATGCCGCCTAAACCAAGTTTCCGCACACCACTTTCACCAACAAAAACTCACTGCAAACCAAAAATGACCTGCGGCATGAATCCCGCTTAAAACGCTTTGTTATGCAAATGTTCTAACGGCAAAACGTATCTATATACAAAGCCTCAACTTGTCTCTCGCCCACTGTAGTGCGACGCAAAAACTTGAGAGAAGATTGATTGATGGTTGCTGTAAAAACTAGTTAATTTGAATTTCTCTGTCTAACCCTTCCCAACCATAGTGCTCTTAGTAAGCGAACAAGGATTTTCTCTAACGTTAATCCATGTAAAGGGTTGTTTGGCTGATCTTGGCTCATTGCTTTGGTCCTAATAATACCGCTTAGTTTGGACGCAGTTTACCAGAATGCTTTGGCCAGTTAGCCATTTTATTTACATCCAAAGCCTAAGACATAAGCACTGAGAAATGGGCTGATTTGAATATTTGCATAACGCCCTGTTAAGGTGTGAAGCACGCAATGACCAAGCCACCGCATGGCACTTCAACACCAAAATCAACGCATACCAAAAATGCCACGCGTGCTGAATCACTCTTGAACAGTTTGTATGGATAATAACTAACGAATCAGGGTAAGGTGAGACCCAGACTTTAGCTGCAACTAAAGTTCTCTATCTGATAGTTCGATTGAACGCTGGCTCCTCTATTGAGAGACCGATAACAAGAACGAACATCAGATAGAACTCCAAGCATCACACTCGAATAGTCTTCTGGGTCTCGAGCCCGCATTTCGCAAGCAAGAGTTAGCTTATTATGAATACAAATACACTTCAAAACATTAATGTCGGCGTTGATACAGGTAAGACACAACTTGATAT
>NZ_NPKW01000132.1:0-20671 GCF_002265885.1 Vibrio sp. 03_296 | reverse complement strand
TTCGCCGTGCGACTTCTGCAATAGACTCATTGCGGAAAAACGCCATTCCAACAATAAGCCAAAGAACCATATCACTAGGTAAACGACGTCGACGAATTGTCGCTTTATCGGAAAGTGTTGCCGCTTTAGCAACCCACTCATCAGGAATATGCTCGGAGAAGGTGGTTAGCTGAGCGACATCAACAGGACTCTCTTCAAGAAAGTCAGCAAAATAGTTTTGGATAGACATAAAAAATCGGAAACCTATAAACAGGTTTCCGATTGTCTCTCATCAGAAGGATCGGTCAACCGATCCTTATCTGATCTACATTGCGGTTGGGTCGGCACTTTTGGCTTCGAGTGCACGGTAAATATTGGTCATCGAAATGAGTGGCTCTTTTAAGCGCTCTGTTGAGCCATTGAGTGCTTCTGGGTCGAGCAAAATAGCTTGGATGACGGCTTTGAGATCGCCTCGTATGCCTTTGCCATTGTCATAAAAGGCCAGAGCGACGCGTTCAACATACTGAGGGGACGGATTGGACGTGACAAGCCTTTGGATAAGTAGACGAGCGATGAATGGACCGGTATTGGCGTGGTTGGTCAACATAGCCATCGCTTGAGCCATATCTTGTTCAATACTTTGCCCTGCTGGGAAGCGCTCACCCATAACGACTTTTTCATCGCTATCGTGTTTGTCAGCATAAGGTGCCATGGCTTGAAACCAATCTCCCTGCTTACTGGTCCAACTGCCATTACTTTTGTCCGCCAAGTGCCAACCGGTAAAGACTCGCGCTAAGTTTTCGATGTCATCTTGTGAATAAGTCGGGAGCAGGGCCCCGTTATTGAGTAAAGGGGTGCCATCTTGGTTGAGTTGGTACAGGCCTATGCTAAATAGCTGCATCACTTCGCGTGCGTAGTTCTCATCTGGGAAACGGTTCTTTTGCGGATCGGCGTGCTGGTTTGCCATCATCGAAAGGTAGTCGCCCATGACGGGATGGCGAGTTACCGCTTCCAGCAGATCACGATAATTGCCAAAAGCGTGTTCCAACAGCATATCGTAATAGTGTGTGAGCTCTGGCGCACGGCCATTGAGGCTGGCGCCATAACGTGACACAACAAAGATCTCACTCAAGGCAAAGGCGACTCGTTGACGCAGTTGGTCGGGAGCGTGATTAGCCTGATGCCACCAGACTGCAACGCGATCTGATTGAGTGAGCGTATCGCCCTCAATCACATAACTTTGTAAGAGCGGAAGGTGGAATGAAGGGGGCATAGAAAATTGCTGATCCAACCAAGCTTGGTAGCCAACTGACGCCATTTGTTGATAACTATTCGGGGTTGGGCCAAAAGTCGCTCGATAAAGTAAATCGTAGCGTTGGTTCGGTTCTAGGTAGCTTGGTTGTGTCGGGGATGAGCTGCTGTCACTGCCGCATCCCGATAATAGAGCCCCCAAAATAGTGATGGGTAGAATGCGTATTTGCCAAAAATTCATAGAGTCCTTTCCTACTTGCTGGCGCAGTGATATCGGCCAAAAAAGCTCACCCTCGAAAGCGTTTCTCGTGATGTTTATCGAAGGAGGATTGCTGGCTGCTGAGCTGTCACACCAAGTAGTTTGTATATAAACGGTGATAGAGTAAAAAATTGAGCGGAAAGTAGCAGAAAGCGTCCGGTAATTAAAAGCGTCGATCAGGATTAATGTGCTGTTGCTTCAAGTTGCGTCGAAGCTGATTACAGAGAATGCGAGAGAAAATGCAAAGGCTGTGCAAATTATAGAATGAAAAGGAGTAAGCCTTTTGGAGTGTTTGCGTTTTGATGGTGCTTCTTAAAAAAGGCGCCTATGACGGAAAGGATATAAAACGTGGGAAAGGGCATAAAACGGTGAAACCCCAGAGGTGGTAAGTCTCTGGGGTTTCGAATTTTTTAGATTGTTCGGATGGTAAGGCCGAGAATCTTATATATGCAAAAGGTTGGATTAAATCCGATTAATTCCCTGGTAAGGAATTAGATACGGATGAAGTCCATGTGCTCAACTTTTGGCTTGAACGCGTGACGTTGAACGTCTTGTGGCTTAACCTTAACTTCTTCGCCGCCGATCACTAGAGTGATTGCTTCGTAGAATTCAGGCTTGTCCATTTGGTTTACGATGTCATCGTGGTTTAGTGCTACTGCAACTGGTGCTGCTTCACCACCGTAAACAACTGCTGGGAATTGGCCAGCAAGACGTAGGCGGCGGCTCGCACCTTTACCTAGTTCAGTACGTACTACTGCTTCAAATTTCATAGTTTTACTCTCAAATTAGTAAAAGTTAATTTCATACCCTGTAATGCGACCTTACAGAAGTAAGTATGGCTTCAACGGGAAGTTTCCTGTCAAAGCGAGCGCGGATACTACCACTCAACCGTGCTTTGAGCAACTGATATTCCGCCAAAAGCGCTGTTTTATAGTGGTTTCTTATCGTCGCTAACCCTTTGCTGCCAGCTTAAGGGTTAAATTGGCGCGCAAACCGCCAATTTGGCTGCGTTCTAGCGTAAGATCGCCGCGATAGCTGTAGGCCATTTCCGCGACTATATTCAGTCCCAGGCCGGTACCTGGCGTGGTCTCATCAAGGCGAACACCCCGTTTCAGCACCTGAGTGAGGTGTTCCTCCGCAATTCCTGGCCCGTTATCTTCGATGATGAGAGTAAGCTGATCGTCGCTTGTCAGTGTGCTATGGACTCGAATTTGGCTGCGTGCCCATTTGTAGCTGTTTTCAAGTAAGTTACCCAACATCTCATCGAGATCGCTTTGATCGACGGCCACCTCCAGTTCACTGTCCAGCTCGTTGATCAGCAATAGCTCGCGCTCAGCATAGACTTTATCGAACGCCATGGAAATGGCATCGACACGCTCAGAAGGGTTGGATTTCACCGAAAGAATATTCATCGATCCTGCCATTCGAGCGCGACCAAGATGATAATCAATATGCTGCTGAATCTGTTCAACCGGTGGTAAGAGCTTGTGGCTTGATTCGACATCCAATTGGCTGATTTCGTTACGCAAAACAGATAGCGGTGTTTTTAAGGAGTGAGATAAGTTGCCCGCATGGTTGCGAGCTCGTTGCAACAACTCTTGATAATGGAAGAGGAGGGCATTGAGATCATCGATCAGCGGTGATACCTCCGTTGGATAATTGGCTTCGAGCTGTTGTTGGCTACCGGCTCTTAGCGCTTTGAGCTCGCGTTGTAATTTCCCTAATGGTCGGAACGACCAAGCGATTTGCAAGCCAATCACGGTCATGACGCCAACAAAGAGCAGACCGAGGATCATCCACAGTTGTCCAGTTAAATGGTCCAAGGTGGATTTCATCGGCGCTTCATCCATGCCAATCACAATGTGGACGGGTTTCACGTACTCAGGGAGAAACACATCCTGCTCTAACACAATTAAACGTTCGTTTTTCGCCCCAAGTACTGTTTTTCGGATGGCACCCTGCTTGATTTGAATGGTGCGATCCCAAAGAGAGCGAGAACGCAGAGTTTGGTTGTTGATGGTTGCCGTCCAATATAGGCCGCTGTATGGCTGACTGAAACGAGGGTCGGAAAGCCTTGATGAAAGAACAATGCTCCCATTCTTACCGGCTTCGAGGTTGGCCGAAATTTCATCTAGCGCTAAGCGCAGTTGGCTTTCCACATCACTGACTAAATACTCTTTGACCAGCTTGGGAATCCCGACACCAGCGGCAATGATCATTGCGGTCACCCACAGGCAAGCCGCCAAAAACAGGCGGCTTTTTAAGCTAAGGTGTTTGAACAGCGGTCGCTTAGTTGGCATTGAGCTGATACCCAAGGCCGCGAACGGTTTTAATGATATTGGGCGCGATCTTCTTACGAATGCGTCCAATGAAGACTTCAATGGTATTGGAATCACGGTCGAAGTCTTGCTTGTAGATGTGTTCCACCAGCTCAGTACGTGAAATCACTTTATCGGCGTTATGCACAAAATAGGCAACCACTTTGTATTCCAGTGCGGTCAAACTCACTGCCTGACCCTGCCACATCACTTTTGACGTACGTGTGTCCAAGCTGAGGTCTCCGATTTGCATCACCGGTGATGCGTTACCGGAGGCTCGGCGCAGTTGGGCACGAATGCGAGCGATCAGCTCAACCATTTCAAACGGTTTGGTTAAGTAATCATCGGCACCTGCGTTTAAGCCTTCCACGCGCTGAGTAAGGGTATCTCGGGCACTTAAAATAACAACGGGTGTGTTGATGTTTTCGTCACGAATGCCTTTTAGTACGGTTAGCCCGTCTAACTTTGGTAGGCCCAGATCCAGCACCATTGCATCCCACTCTTCTGACGTCGCACGATACAAAGCATCGATTCCATCTTGAGAAAGCTCAGGCACCCAGCCCGTTTTTTCGAGGGATTCAATAATCTGTTCGCCCAAACGAGGGTCATCTTCCACTACCAAAATTTTCATATGATCTTTCTCTATTTCTTGATGACGTCGTGTAAATTTCGACCTTTTATCTCAATGAGTTCCAAGGTGGTGGCGTTGTACTCCACTTTAATGACGTGATTATCATGGACCAATTTTAACTCATAGATCCATTCATCATCATCTTCTTCTAACTCGACTTTGATCAGGCGACCATTGAGTTGTTTGTCGACGGTAGAATAAAGTTCAGAAAAAGGCTTGATCAACCCTTGCTGCACCGCTTGGTATACTTCGTTCTGATCTTCATCAAACTCGATTGCAGTGCCTTCTTTGTAGACGTCCTGTACAAGTCTGTGGCCATCTTGCTCAAGGTTTTGCGCCATGGCGGGCGCAACAAGGAGAGAAGAGAATAAAAGAGCACAAGTGAGCTTACTATTTAACATGTTCTTACCTTGGTAAAGAGTGTGAGCCGAGTATAAATGAATAAAGATGAATCGAAAGTGAACCTTGCCGCTCTCCGAACTCTGGCTAGCGCTCTTGCAGTTCATCTTCAAAAATTTTATCGCGCATCTTCCAAAAACGGCCGCTTTTTCGGGCAATGACAAATTGTGGCGGTCGGAATCGATGCTGGTGAGCCACCACTTTAGTTGGCGAGGCCTCTTCGAAAGGACGATGTTTGTCCGCCAAGTGAGGTCGCACAAACTGATTCTTAAACAGCAATTTCTGTTTGGCGGTGGTTAAAGGCCAAAATTCATGCACCTGGGCTTGATTATCGCCAAGATAGCTGACTTTTAGCTGCGATTTGCCTTCAGGATTTTTATGCACACTCAACACCATCTCAAGACATTCAAACACCAACGCATCTTTGAGATTTAACGCCTCTTTGAGCTTTTTATCTGGGTCCACTAAAGTGGCATCGCATTCGTGGCAGATGCGCGCCGCAATGTCATTATCAGCGCCACATTCACCGCAATATTTGGCGCGAAAGCGATAACCGCAATGCTCTCGCTCTCCACTCTCTTCGTCAGTGAAATACCCTTGGCAGCGTCGGCCAAAGTGCTCTAACAAAAAGCCATTGCTGTCGAGCTTGCCCCAAAAGTTGTTATTAAAGCCGCAAGCGGGGCAGGGAATGGTGATGATCTCACTGTTTGAGTCTGGTTTGGGATCGCCGACTTCTGGTTGATAAAGGTCATAGCTGTTGCCCGCGTAGTCGAGCACTAAACATTCCTCTTTGCCGGGGGAGAGCCTCAAACCACGCCCAACAATTTGTTGATAAAGGCTGATGGACTCGGTAGGGCGCAGAATCGCAATCAGATCAACATGGGGCGCATCAAAACCTGTTGTGAGCACCGAGACGTTGACCAAAAACTTGATTTCACGCGCTTTGAAGCGACGGATGATCTCATCTCGTTCTGGTGTCGATGTGTCGCCAATGACGATAGCGCTGTCATCTGCCGGCAATAAGCCGTGGATCTCCTGGGCATGACGCACCGTTGCTGCAAATATCATCACACCCTGCTTGGCTTGGGCGAGATGAAGGATTTGCTCTACGATCTGCGGTGTCGCACGCTTGGCTTTATCGATCACCATATCCAGCTCTGCTTCTTTATAGCGGCCTGTGTTGGCGGGTTTCAACTGTGAAAAATCATACGCCAAGACGGGTGCGTCCATCATTCTGGCTGGGGTAAGAAAGCCTTCGTCGAGCAAATAGCGAATGGGCAATTCAAAAATACAATCGCGGAAAAATCGCGCGTCTTCGCTGCGAACTTGGCCACGAGTGTGATATTGGTAAATCCAGCCGATGCCTAAGCGATAGGGTGTCGCCGTTAGGCCGAGGATTTTTATCCCCGGGTTGAGCTCCGTTAAATGGCTAATGACTTTTTGATAGCTGCTGCTTTTTTCTTCCGGAACTCGGTGGCATTCATCGATCACCAGTAGAGAGAATTGATTACGAAACTGCTCTAAGTTTCGGACGACCGATTGGACAGAGGCGAAAACCACCTGATGTTGGGTTTCCTTTCGTCCTAATCCTGCCGAAAAAATAGAACCTTGTAGACCATATCCTTCATATTTCGCATGGTTTTGTTCAACGAGTTCTTTCACATGCGCCAGAACCAATACGCGTCCTTTCGCCAATCGCGCCAGTTCGGCAATCACTAAACTTTTGCCCGCCCCAGTTGGCAAGACAATGACTGCCGGCGTTGAATGGCGGCGAAAATAGTGCACAACGGCTTTGACTGAGTCGGCTTGATAAGGTCTGAGGGTGTACATGGAAACGATGAAATCACTCAACTATTCTTTGTGAGCTCGCTATAATACCCGACCTTAACCAGATGAGGTATTCATGCGTTTAGATAAATTTCTTTGCGATGCGCTTGGCGCGACGCGAAAAGAGGCCACTAAGATCCTAAAAAGTGGTGAAGTGACCGTTAACGAACAAGTGCAAAAAAGTGGTGCGGTAAAAGTAACGGAAGAGTGTGTTGTTGAATGGCAAGGGCGCGAACTGGTTACGCAAGGACCGCGTTACATTATGCTTTACAAGCCTGAAGGTTTTGTCTGCTCGCATGAAGATGGTTTCAACCACACTGCGTTTGTTCTATTAGACGAAGTAAAAATGGATGAGCTTCATTTTGCAGGTCGTTTGGATGTGGATACCACGGGGTTGGTGTTGATCACCGACGATGGTAAGTGGTCACACCGTATTACTTCACCTAAGCATAAATGCGACAAGACTTACCGTGTTTGGTTGGCGGACCCGATTGGCAGTGATTATGCAGAAAAACTGGCTGCAGGCGTACAGTTGCGTAACGAAAAGGAGCTAACACTTCCTGCGCAGATGACCATCGTCAATGCGGACGAAAACGAAGTGCTGTTGACTATCCATGAGGGTAAATACCATCAAGTGAAACGTATGTTCGCGGCATTGGGTAACAAAGTTGAGCAATTACATCGTGAGCGTATTGGTGCGATCGAACTGGACGAAAACCTTGAGCCGGGAGAGTACCGTTACCTCACTCAGGAAGAAATAGACTCTGTTTGGAAATGATTTAGTTCCTATATGGAACTAGTGTTTCTGCCTAATCTGTATCACAATAGTTCAGCCTGCTGACATTTCTTTAACCTCTTCACGCAGGCTGCTATGGCATCACGCCATCATTTCCCTCCCAGAATTTCTAGCAGAAAGGACAACGGCCAACGTTTGGCAAACTGTTGTGGAACATGGGCAACGAGATTGTATTGTGACCGGAGTGTTGCGACGCAATCGCAACCAAAACGGAGAATCAATGACGAATCAATCTCAAGCCGTTAGCCAATCACAAATTAGCCTCTTTTTGTTTGCTGTACTCGGTGCCATCGGTGCGTTGACACCCTTAGCCATCGACATGTATCTACCAGCGATGCCGACCATTGCACGCGATTTGGGTGTCGATGCTGGTGCGGTGCAGTTTACTTTAACCGCTTATACTGCAGGTTTTGCGCTCGGCCAACTGATTCATGGTCCATTGGCAGACAGTTTTGGCCGACGTCCGGTTTTGTTGCTTGGGGTGCTCTTTTTTGGCCTAGCGGCGGTGGTCAGTGCCACCACTAATGGCATTGATGCGTTAACGTATGTGCGCACGGCGCAAGGCTTTGCTGGTGCCGCGGCTGCGGTGATCATTCAAGCCGTGGTTCGCGATATGTTTGATCGCGAGGACTTTGCGCGTGCGATGTCGTTCGTCACATTGGTGATCACTATTGCGCCTCTTGTCGCGCCGATGATCGGTGGTCACCTCGCTATTTGGTTTGGTTGGCGTTCAATTTTCTGGGTGCTGGCGTTTTTTGCCGTTATCGTGATCGCCCTTGTTTGGTGGCAAATACCAGAAACACTCAAGGTAGAAAACCGACAGCCATTGCGCTTCAAAACGACCATGCGTAATTACTTAAAGTTATGCTGTAACAAAACGGCAATGGGGTTGATTCTGTCTGGCGCGTTCTCTTTCTCCGGAATGTTTGCTTTTTTAACCGCAGGCTCGTTTGTCTATATTGATATTTACGGCATTTCACCCGATCAGTTTGGCTATTTGTTTGGTTTGAACATTGTTGCGATGATTATCATGACCAGCCTAAATGGTCGAATGGTGAAGAAAGTGGGATCGCATTTCATGTTGCGTTTGGGTCTGACTGTTCAATTGATCGCCGGTCTTGGTCTATTTGTCAGTTGGCTACTAGACCTTGGGCTATGGGGCACGGTACCATTCGTGGTTCTATTTATCGGCACACTTTCTACCATCGGCAGTAACGCAATGGCGCTATTGCTTTCTGGCTACCCTAATATGGCAGGGACGGCGTCTTCTCTTGCGGGCACATTGCGTTTTGGCACTGGCTCTCTAGTTGGTGCTTTGGTTGCCATACTGCCATCAGGAGTGACTTGGCCTATGGTGCTAGTGATGTCTGCGTGCTCTGTGCTTTCAGCACTGTTTTATTGGATTTTCGGACGAAAAGCATAATGTCGAACTACACAAGTGAAATTCAGCGCTTAGTGAACACCGCACTCGCTGAGCTGGCTGCGGAACATCAATCGGGCAAATTGGTCGACGCACCGATTGCCAACAACCACTTTTTGGTACGTTGGGTGACCAAAGCGCTGAAAGGTCAGCGTTTCGATCGTTGTGTTGTCGCGGACTTAACTCGCTGGCAAAAAGCAGGACGCTCGAAAGGAAACGACGCGGCGCTGTTGCCAACGTTCCAACGTATTTCTGCGTTTTATGCTTCGTTCTTTGCCCAAGAGGGCGCACCAAAAGCGATTACCGACAAACAGATCGAAGCTTTTCTCGATGAAATGGAAAACGCGGGCTGGGAAGTGTCGACTTCAGATCCGATTGTCGGCTGTGGCAAAGTGCAGATTTTCACGGAAGGACAGAACTCTTTGGCACTGTGCGCTCAGCAGTGCGAAAACTGTTTTGACGGCGAGCTATTAGTGAAACCGATGAGCTGGTTTGTTCGTGGTCACCATGCCGGTTTCGTTGAGAAAGCGAGCGCAGCGGGTTTTATGGTTCACAAGGTGACGGACTATAAATCTAACGTCAAATATCATGGTGAATATTTGGTGTTCCCGAGTAACCTCGGTAACCAGTTGGCGGAGATCCCGCTGAGCTTTACTTGCTAGTGGTTAGGCAGACACTTCAGAGAAGGCGCTAATGGTTTAGCGCCTTTTTTACGATCGCTTTCACCATGCCATTAAAAATAAACAGGTGAGCAGGCATCATGGCGAACCAGTAAAGTAGGCCAGGAAAACCTTGCGGATGCCACCACGCGGTGACATTGAGCTCCCGATAATGGCCATGATCGTGAATGGTAAACTCGAGTCGACCTAAACCTGGTCCCTTCATACCGAAAAACAGCGAAAGAAATTGCTGCTTTTCACAGCGAATTACTTTCCAAGAATCGATGTAGTCGCCAATTTTTAGCTCGGGACCGAGTGGAGAGCGGCGAATAGGCCGAGAGCCACCAAAGAGCACATCGAGCCATTCTCGAGTGCGCCATAAGACATCGGCAAAAAAGTACCCCTCTTTGCGACTGCCAATTTTTTGCACCCACGTCCAAAGCGACTCTGCGCATGCTTGGGTGTGTATGCTTGCTCCTGCCTGTTTGGCGTAGTAACCGTAGCCTGGCTGCCAACGTTGAAGTGCGGTTGGATCAAATCCCCAAACATTGCTCCTCACGAAAGTACCTTCATTTTTAACTGCTTGAGCCACAGCCTCTTGATAACGAATCAGTGGCTGAGGGTATTTTTCTCTTATTGCTTGGGAGTTGGCAATGTAGTCGTGCTCTAAGCCTGCCAAAAGGGCTTTGCCGATATTGCTCGGTACAGATGTGACCAACCCTAGCCAATAGGAGGCCATTTTAGGCGTAAGTAGTGAGGTGGAAACCAAGTGAAAAGGGCGCTTAGTTGCCTGACAAATTAAACGAAACTGTTCTCTATATGAGAGGGTATCAGGACCACCAACTTCATACATTTCACTCTCTTTGACGTCTTCCTCTGCCAAACAGAGTAAGTAGTGATTCAAGTTTTCTAATGCAATAGGGTTGGCTTTTGAGTCGACCCACTTCGGTGCGATCAAAACGGGTAAGTGGTAAACAAAATCTCGCATAATTTCAAAAGCGGCTGAGCCTGGGCCAATGATAACGCCTGCACGAAGCTCGGTGACGGGGATATTGGCTTTTCGAATCACATCCCCAGTCATTTTTCTCGCCAGTAAATGCTGCGAACAGCCCGATTGGGGTTGGATGGCACTGAGATAAATGACGTGCTTAACATTGCTGCCCACAAGTGCTTGGTAGAAATGATCGGCAAGCGATAACTCGTAGTCGACAAAGTCGTGTCCATGCGCCATGCCGTGCACGAGAAAGTATATGAGCTCAAATTGAGGGATCAGTGCTTGGGTTTGTTCTTGATCGGCTAGATCGAGGTAGTGAAAAGTCAGAGAAGGGTGGGGCAGCACTCGCGCTCGTAAATGATCTATGTGCCTTGCCGCCGCCGTGACCTGATAACCTTGTTCAAGAAGCTTTGGGATCAACTGTGAACCAACGTAGCCAGAAGCCCCTAACACCAGCACTTTTTTCATTCCGTTTTCCTTAACGAGTAATGCATCTGTCTGAGTATTTTCATGTTGTCGCATTTTCATTGTCGACTCAAGCGCTTGCTGTCTATTTTGTCGGTAATTGACTTAAAAGGAGGGGTTTTGATTCAAGGCAAAAGAAAACCAAAATAGCGTGATGTAGAGCTCAAAATACTTCCGGTTATCAGGTTTTTAGTGTAGATTCTGGTTCCAATTTCTCAAAGCAATAAAGTGATTAGATCAATGCTACAACTTTCAGACCTATGTAAAGGCTATGTGGATGGAGGCGAGTTTCATCCCGTACTACAAGGTGCTGAATTGTCCCTAAAGCAAGGGGAACAACTTGCTTTGATGGGGGAAAGTGGCTCCGGTAAAAGCACTTTGTTGAATTTGATTTCCGGTCTCGACATTGTTGATTCTGGCGAAATCATGTTTCCGGGATTTGCTATGAACGATGCTCCAGAGCATCTTCGAACTGCCTACCGCCGAAACAATATTGGCCATATCTTCCAGCAATTCAACCTGTTACCTACACTCAATATTGCCGACAATATTCGTTTTTGCCGCCAATTAAAGGGCCTTCCTGATGATAAGGGGTTGTGGCGTCAAATTTTATCGGCTTTGGATCTCATGCCGCTTCTTGGGCGTTATCCGGAAGAAGTGTCTGGGGGACAACAGCAGAGAGCGGCCATTGCTCGTGCGTTGTATATGGAGCCCAAATTGCTGTTGGCGGATGAGCCCACAGGCAGCCTTGATGAACGCAATGCCGAAGCGGTTATGCGCTTACTCACCTCGCTTACCCGTCAGCTAGACTGCACCTTATTGTTGGTCACGCACAGTGAAAAAGTGGCCAAACACATGGAAGGGATGATTCGCCTGCAAGGGGGGCAACTGCATGTTATGGCCCGTAGTTAAGGCACTACTCGGTCACTACAGACGTTACCCGCTACAAATTTTATTGGTGTGGCTTGGCCTCACGTTAGGTGTGTCTTTATTGGTTGGCGTCACAGCCATCAATCATCATGCGCAAGAAAGCTATCAAAACGGCGAGAAACTCTTCAATAACCCTTTGCCATATCGCATTCGCCCAAAGCACAGCGCCAATAAGATTCCCCAAGGTTTTTATATTCAATTACGCCGAGCCGGTTTTCAGCAATGTACGCCATTTGATATGCACCATATCAAAACGGCAGATGGTATGGGGCTGACGTTGATCGGTATGGATCCGGTTGCCATGCTGCAGTTGGAGAAAGAGACCTCTTTAAATCGTGCCACTTCACTGGCGTTAATGAATCCACCTTATCCCATTCTTATTAGCCAAGATCTTGCTGAACACATGGCGTGGCAAGATGGCGATTTTATTGCTTTAGAAGATGGCAGCCAGTTGGGGCCTTTACGTGTTGACCGTGAACAACGCTTAAATGGCAGCCGTATGGTCGCTGACATTTCATTGTTGCGCATGCTAAAACGTAGCTCTGGTTTATCGGTGATCGCTTGCGCAGAAATGCCACCAGAGAAGTTAGAGCATCTTAAACGTTATTTACCCAATGGTTTGACGCTTGTTCGAAACAGCCAAGATGAACTGGAATCATTGACCAAAGCATTTCACCTTAATCTGACCGCGATGGGGATGCTTTCTTTCCTCGTTGGCTTATTTATTTTCTATCAAGCGATGTCGTTATCGCTTATCCAGCGTCAGCCGCTTGTTGGTATTTTGCGACAAACGGGTGTGACTGGAATGCAGCTAGCCAAAGCTTTATTGCTCGAGCTGACCATTTTGGTCTTAGTTGCTTGGGCTTGCGGAAATGTTTTAGGGCTGTTTTTGGCAAATGAATTGATCCCTGCTGTTTCTGCGAGTTTAGGGGATTTGTACGATGCAAACGTGGGCTTGTCGATTGGTTGGAGCTGGGAGTCGAGTTTATACAGCTTGCTTCTGGCGGTACTTGGCGCATTAATATCGTGCTTGTGGCCGCTCATTCGCTTGTTGAAATCTCAGCCCATTCGTCTGTCCGCTAAGTTATCGTTGGTGCGTTTTGCAGGCAAAGAGTTCGCTTGGCAAGCTCTCGCTGCTTGTGGTTTCGCCGTAGCGGCGATTGCCGTTTATCAAGCACCGAAGACACCAGAATCGGGCTTTACAATCATTGCACTGATGTTGATGAGTGTAGCGCTGTTCATGCCTTTTTTAATGTGGAAGGTATTTAACAGCTTCTCTTATACTTTGCGCTGGGTGAATTTACGTTGGTTTTTCGCCGATATGGCTGCCAGTATGAGTTATCGGGGTGTCGCTATGATGGCGTTTATGTTGGCGTTGGCGGCCAACATTGGCGTCGAAACCATGGTCGGCAGTTTTAGAGACACCACCGATAAGTGGTTAACTCAGCGTTTAGCTGCGGATCTTTACATTTATCCAACCAACAATTCCGCGGCGAGGTTGAGTAACTGGCTTGAAGCCCAACCGGAAGTGGATGAAGTTTGGTGGCGTTGGGAGAAAGAACTGGCGGATGAGCGTGATATCGTTCAAGTGGTCAGTACTGGCCCAAGCGACGGCGAATTGGAAGCACTAACCGTAAAATTGGGTGTGCCTAATTATTGGTATCATTTACATCACAGTAAAAGCGTCATGATCAGTGAATCGATGGCGTTAAAACTTGATATCAGACCCGGCGATTATCTTGATCTCGCTGCGCCATTAGGTGGAGGGTGGCTGGTCGTTGGGGTGTATTACGATTACGGCAATCCTTACAATCAAGTGCTGCTGTCTCATCGCAACTGGCTGTATGCATTTGCAGGCTCTGGCAACGTGGGCTTAGGCGTGTTGCTCAAAGACAACGTCAATGGCGAGGGCCTCAAGCATCGCTTGGAAAACATCTTTAGACTGACGTCTGAGCGAGTGTTTGATAACAACAACATTTATAGTCAAGCGATGCGAGTCTTTGATCATACCTTCGCTATTGCCGATACCTTAGGAAATATCACACTGGTGATCGCCGTGTTTGGCCTTTTCTTCGCGACGTTAGCAGGAGAGATGAGCCGTCAAAAGAATATTTCTATTTTGAGATGTCTGGGTGTTTCGGGTAAAGAACTCATCATCCTTGGTGGTTTACAGCTATTTGTGTTCGGCGTGATTTCCGCCCTTATCGCGGTTCCACTCGGTATGGCGCTTGCCACGTTGGTGGTGGATATAGTGATTAAGCAGTCGTTTGGTTGGTCTTTGCAATTGCAAATCGATGTAATTGAGTATGGAGAGACCATTCTTTGGGCGATGATCGCGATTATGCTTGCTGGTGCATTACCCGTTATCCGTCTGGTTAAGAACACGCCAATGAAATCATTGAGGGATTCATTCTAGATGAAGTGGTTAGCTGGAAAATCCAATAATCTTGCATTAATGCTCATTTTTCTTTTGGCGGCTATGGTGACAGCTGCGATGGGCTTTTATTGGTCTCAATCTGGCACCAATGAGGCGCAAGAATATCGACTGAACAACTCTTTGGGCATACAGGACAAAACGATCTTTGAACCTGTATTACCCAATAAAAAAGTCTCTTTGCCGGAAGATTTCAAATTTCATGAACAATACCAGCATGAATGGTGGCACTATTTTGCAACGCTGCAAGACGAATTTGGTCAATTCTACACTGTCCAGTTTAGCTTGATCCGCATCGCGACTGATGAAAGAGAAGTCAGCGGTTGGCAAAACCCTCAACTTTATCTTGCTAACGTTGTTTTAACGGGGAAAGAAAAGATCTGGCGGGAGCAGCGTGTGGCTCGAGGAGGGATAGGCCAAGCAGGGGCAACCAATAAACCCTTTCGTATGTGGATCGATAACTGGACATGGCGCTCGTTGGGGACAACACCGTTTCCAGGAAGTCTAACAATAGCAACCGATGATTTTTCGCTGGAACTGGCGACGAGGACGGCTGGCCCCTTTGTTCTCAATGGTGATAAAGGCTATCAACTTAAACACGATCTCGAGTCGGTTGCGTCATTCAGCATTAGCGCTCCGTTTCTCGATGTAAAAGGCAGTATGTTCTTAGAAGGGCGTCGTATTGAAGTGACGGGCAATGCATGGCTACAAAAAGAGTGGGGTAGCAATCTTTTCGATGAAGGGCAGCAAGGGTGGGATTGGTTCACCTTCAACCTCGACAATGACAAGGCACTGAGCATCAGCCGTTACCGTCATCAAAGTCGAGTTCCCTATATTTTTGGCACGCTATCAACGTCGTCTGGCAAAGTCATACCGTTAACGGAAAAGGATGTGACGGTTTACCCGATCCTCTACACAACGCTGGCGGACGGGAAGCGCATTCCATTGCAATGGGCGATAGAAATTCCAAGTCAAGACATCTACGTGCAAACGAAAGCGATACAGCAAGAGATGTGGTTACCCTTTTTGATTCCCTATTGGGAAGGACCAATTAATGTGGCTGGTAGCAAGTCCGGAAGAGGCTTTATGCAATTAACGGGTTATTAAAACAATGGGCTCCTGATGGAGCCCATTGTTTTATCTGTTACGATTTATGAATAATCAATCGCTTTACTAACATCCGTTTAACGAATTGGCTATAATCTTTTCAATGGCTTGAATGTCGATGAACTAAGAATGTGGTTGGCTGAGGTAATTGCTTACATCGGAAATACCGAAGTGAAATATCCAAACAAGCGATTATTCCTACAAAATGGTTATATATACACTGCTTACATTCTTCAAAGTTCGTTGATTACGATTATAAATAAAAGGGTGAAATCATGAACGATGTCATTCGTGACTTTTTCAAAATGGAATCTGCTGGTGGCATTTTGCTTGTGATCGCCGCCGCGATCGCAATGGTGATTGCAAACTCGCCTCTCAATGAAAGTTACCAAGCGATTTTGCATACTTATGTATTTGGTATGTCAGTATCTCATTGGATCAATGATGGCCTAATGGCCATTTTCTTCTTGCTTATCGGCTTGGAAGTTAAGCGTGAATTATTAGAAGGTGCATTGAAATCGCGTGAAACGGCGATCTTCCCAGCGATTGCCGCGGTGGGGGGAATGTTGGCACCAGCGCTTATCTATGTTGCTTTTAATGGAAACGATCCGGAAGCGATTAAAGGTTGGGCAATTCCAGCAGCGACCGATATTGCATTTGCGTTGGGTATCATGGCGCTGCTAGGTAAGCGCGTTCCTGTCAGTCTTAAAGTGTTCCTTTTGGCATTAGCGATCATCGATGACTTGGGCGTCGTTGTGATTATTGCACTCTTCTACAGTGGCGATTTGTCGACGCTTGCGTTGACGGTTGGATTCGCGATGACGGGTGTCTTGTTCATGCTAAACGCTAAGAATGTGACAAAGTTAATTTGGTATATCGTTGTCGGCTTTATCTTGTGGGTTGCGGTACTGAAATCCGGAGTCCATGCGACTTTGGCAGGTGTTGTGATTGGCTTCTCTATCCCATTACAGGGTAAAAAAGGTGAGCACTCTCCGTTGAAACACATGGAACATGCGCTTCACCCATATGTTGCCTTTGCTATCCTACCTGTCTTTGCCTTTGCTAACGCTGGTATCTCGCTTGAAGGGGTGTCTCTTTCTGGCTTGACTTCCATGTTGCCGCTAGGTATTGCGCTAGGGCTATTGGTTGGTAAACCACTGGGTATCTTTACGTTTAGCTGGGCAGCGGTGAAGTTTGGTGTGGCTAAATTGCCTGACGGTGTGAACTTCAAGCATATCTTTGCCGTGTCAGTGCTCTGTGGTATCGGTTTTACCATGTCGATCTTTATTTCATCGTTGGCTTTCGGTAGTGCAAATCCAGACTTCGATACTTATTCACGACTAGGTATCTTGATGGGATCAACGACAGCGGCAGTGCTTGGTTATTTCCTACTGCATGTATCGTTGCCAAAAACAGTGGCGGAAAGTGAGAAAGTAATCAGCTAAACGAGAGACTGCTAAACCATAGACTGATTCAATAAACTCAGAGGCCTCTGCGATTATCGCAGAGGCTTTTTGGTTTCTATTGGCTGTCTTAACTATTTGCCGTCTTAAATTGAGGCTGAACAGAGAGTGACAAACAAAAAAAAAGCCCAGTACCAATGGGGTCTGGGCAGATACAAACATAGGAGTTAATAAGATAAAGCAGCAACGTAACAGAAAGTAAGAAACAAGTTTGACGGCCAGTAGAACTTTAAATTGCCCTTTTTGTTACATCTATTCAGACCCTGCCTTTTTTAAACAGTTCCCCATTTTTTTAAAAATTTTTTCTCCAGCAATTTTTAACAGAAAAACAGCCAGATAGAGTGAAGCACTTGAATCTGGTCGGACCAATGTTGAAAAGTGTGATGTTAATTGCTTGTTAATTTATGGTGTCAAACGTATATTTCAAACAGTTGTTTGATACGGGTGATTAAAATGGCTCCAAGAAGCAGTACAAAAGAAAAAATCCTTGATGTAGCCGAAGGTTTATTTGCGGAATACGGTTTTAATGACACGTCGTTGCGCACCATAACGGGTAAAGCAGGCGTTAATCTTGCGTCCGTGAATTACCATTTTGGCGATAAGAAAACCTTAGTTCGTGCAGTACTCAACCGTTACTTGGAGGCTCTGATGCCTGCGGTAAAGCAATCCCTGACGCAGCTCAACAGTCAGGAGTGCTATACGATGGATGAAGTGTTTGAGTCGCTTCGATTGCCGCTAAGAGAGCTCAATGATGTCAGGCCCAATGGCACCAGCCTTTTCATGCTTCTCATTGGTCGAGGCTATACCGATGTGCAGGGCCATCTAAGATGGTTTATCACGACACGTTATGCCGAGGTGCTGGAGCTTTTTATCGCCTCCATCCTAAAAGCCAACCCAGCGTTGACGGAAGAAAAACTATTCTGGCGTTTGCACTTCACTTTAGGCACGTGTGTTTTCACCATGGCTTCTAGCCAAGCGTTAGTGGAAATTGCAGACAGTAAATTTAATCAACAGACCGACGTGAAATCTGTCGTTGATCTATTGATTCCCTATCTCTCAGCCGGTATGTCCGCTGAGTAGCTATTATTAAAATGCAAACAAGGACCAACAGGTTCCACCAAGTGAACAAAAGGATCTGAACTATGTGCTCTCTAAGAAAAAAATGGGTCAGCGACCCTGCATTTAAAATGTTCAAAAAAGTACTTCCTCCTTTGTCTGAAACAGAGAAGGAAGCAATGGAAGCGGGAAGTGTTTGGTGGGACGCGGAGCTGTTTTCTGGGAAGCCAGATTTCTCCAAACTGCATCATTATCCGAAACCGACCTTGTCGGCTGAAGAGCAAGCTTTCATTGATAACGAGCTAGAAACACTGCTTGAAATGCTTGATGATCATAAGATCGTAAAAGAAGATCGTGATTTACCGAAAGAGGTGTGGGAATACTTACGTAAAGAGCGTTTTTTCTCACTGATCATTTCGAAGAAATATGGTGGCCGTCAGTTTTCCGCACTGGCGAACTCAACCATAGTAACCAAAATTGCGACACGCAGTATCAGTACCGCCGTGACGGTTATGGTGCCGAACTCATTAGGCCCTGGTGAGCTCCTTTCTCACTACGGTACACAGGCACAAAAAGATTACTGGTTACCTCGTCTTGCCGATGGTACAGACATTCCTTGTTTTGCGTTGACGGGTCCAGAAGCTGGCTCGGATGCTGGTGGTATTCCCGATCAAGGCGTGGTTTGCTATGGCATGCATGAAGGCAAAGAAGTTCTTGGTATTCGTTTGAGTTGGAACAAGCGTTACATCACTCTCGCCCCTGTCGCAACCGTACTTGGTCTCGCATTTAAACTTCAAGACCCTGATCATCTGTTGGGTGATAAAACCGATGTTGGCATCACTTGTGCCTTGATTCCAGCCGATCATGAAGGTGTGGTGATTGGTGAGCGTCACGATCCTCTAGGTCTGGCGTTTATGAACGGCCCAACTCGTGGCCACGATGTGTTCATCCCGATGGACTGGCTGATTGGTGGTGCGGATTACGCAGGTAAAGGCTGGCGCATGCTGGTGGAGTGTTTATCGGCTGGGCGTGGTATCTCACTTCCTGCACTTGGCACGGCCATTGGTCATTTGACCACGCGCACAACGGGGGCATATGCCTATGTGCGTAAGCAATTTGGTATGTCTATCGGTAAGTTTGAAGGCGTTGCAGAAGCGATGGGACGAATTGGCGGTTTGACCTACTTATTGGAAGCCACTCGTACTTTGACCACAACATCACTCGATCTGAAGGAAAAACCTGGGATCGTAACTGCTATTGCTAAGTATCATATGACCGAGATGGCGAGAACGATTCTTGATGACTCGATGGATATTCACTCTGGCCGTGCGATTCAAGATGGTCCGATGAACTACCTAGCGACCCATTATCTTGGTATTCCCGTGGCGATTACGGTCGAAGGAGCTAACATCCTCACTCGTAACCTAATGATTTTTGGTCAAGGTGCAACGCGATGCCATCCATATGTTTTGAAAGAAATGGAAGCCGCAGCGAACCCTGATGCCAAAGAAGGCGCGAAACAATTTGACGAGTTGCTGTTTAAGCACATTAAGCACGCCACGTTCAATACTCTCGGCGCTTTAGGTGCAGCGCTTACAGGCTCACGCTTTGTAAAAGCGCAAATGAGTGGCCCAACGCAACGTTACTATAAAGACATGACTCGTCTGAGTCGCGCCTTGGCGGTCAGTGCCGATTTTGCCATGTTAACGCTAGGCGGTGAACTTAAGCGCAAAGAGATGATTTCTGCTCGTTTGGGTGATGGCCTTAGTTATCTCTACATGGCCTCTGCAGCATTGAAAAAATATGAAGATGAAGGTCGTCAACAATCGGATCTCAACTTCGTCCATTACGCAGTGCAGCACTGTTTGCATCACGCAGCGAAGTCGTTGAACGAAGCCTATGCTAACTTCCCGGTGAAATATGTCGGCGGCGTACTCAAAGGGCTGCTATTCCCACTAGGTAATCACTTTGCTAAACCAAGCGATGAACTCTGTGTGGACATTGCGGAAGCGATGATGACCCCTGGCGTGCAGCGCGACCGATTGACTAACTTGTGTTACATCGGTAAAGAGAAAGACGACAGTGTTGGTTTGATGGAGCAAGCATTCCTAGCGATGTACGACATCAAACCGCTAGAGCGTAAGCTGATGAAAGCGGCAAAAGATGGCAAAGTGGCCCGTAAAGGCTTGCTGGCTGAGCGTCTGCAACAAGCGCTAGACGCCGACGTGCTAACGCAACGTGAAGTAGATAAAATCTTAGCCGCCGATAAGCTGCGTTACCAAGCGATCCAGGTAGATCACTTCAGCTTTGACTTTTCAAAGACGCTCACCAATGCGCCTGAGAAAAAAAAGAAGCTAACCAGCGCGGCGTAGCGCCACTGTAGTGAAGAGACGAACCAAGCACCTCAAATGAGGTGCTTCAGACTGCTGACAAAGGTCTAGCTTTCGAGCTAGACCTTTGATCTAATAGGGGTATCGAAATATGGACACTCCGATATGCTTCAAGAACCCACCCCGCAACAATACGAATTGGAAATGGTGACGATGGAACAGTTAGTTCCTAAAGACCATTTAGTGCGCAAAATCGATAATGCTATCGACTTTGAATTCATTCGTGATGAAGTCGCTCATCTTTATTGTAAAGATAATGGGCGTCCACCTGTTGACCCTGTTCGTCTCTTCAA
>NZ_NPKW01001319.1:0-877 GCF_002265885.1 Vibrio sp. 03_296 | reverse complement strand
CGGATATAGATATCTAGATTTGCTTTGCCAGTATCCACACCGACATTAATATTTTGAAGTGTGTTTGTATTCATAATAAGCTAACTCTTGCTTGCGTAATGCGGGTTCGAGACCCAGTCGAGTATTCGAGTTTGGTGCTTGGAGTTCTATGTCGCGTTCATGTTTGTTATCGGTCTCTCGATAGAGGAGCCAGCGTTCAATCGAACTACAACATAGAAAGCTTTAGTTGCGGCTAAAGCCTGGGTCTCACATTACCCGAAACAGGTCGATTAATGGGGATAATTTCCCATACAAGCGTTAAAGAGGGACTTGGCACGCGTGGCATTTTCAATTTGCGTTGAGTTTAGTGTTTAAGGCGTGATGCGGTTACTTTTTTAGTGCGTGCCTGCGCCCCTTAACGCGGCGTTATGCTTAATCAAGTAAAATCAGTGGTTTATGGTTTTTCTTTGTTCCCTCGGCTTTTCAGTTTTGTGTTTGTCGGCAAGCCGGCTTTTGTGAGCGCTATTTTCTGGACATCCATTCTTGGGCGCTAAAAATTCCGAGAGTTGCCTCAATCAATTTTCGGGTAAGCGCGATGTTAGGGCGGTTGGCTCAATCAGAAATCCATTTCTAGGTTTCAAACTTCAAACTAGATCTGCCAAAATTCCTAACCTGAATATCAAAACTATGATTCATTTCGGTTTTCTAAGTTTTGGCTTTTGTTTCTTAATCAAAGTCGAGTTAATCTTGTTTCCAGAAAAACGTAACCCATTGAAGCTTAAGCATAACAAGGCGTTCAAGAGGGATTCATGCCGCGTGGCATTTTTGGTTTGCGGTGATTTTTGTGGTGAAAGTGGTCTGCGGAAACTTGGTTTAGGCGGCATTCACCCCTTAACGC
>NZ_NPKW01001318.1:0-472 GCF_002265885.1 Vibrio sp. 03_296 | reverse complement strand
AGGCCGCATAAGCKGCCTCAGACTGCTGACAAAGGTCTAGCTTTCGAGCTAGACCTTTGATCTAATAGGGGTATCGAAATATGGATACTCCGATATGCTTCAAGAACCCACCCCGCAACAATACGAACTGGAAATGGTGACGATGGAACAGTTAGTTCCTAAAGACCATTTAGTGCGCAAAATCGATAATGCTATCGACTTTGAATTCATTCGTGATGAAGTCGCTCATCTTTATTGTAAAGATAATGGGCGTCCACCTGTTGACCCTGTTCGTCTCTTCAAAATCATCTTGCTTGGTTATATCTTTGGTATAAAAAGTGAGCGTCAGCTCGTTAAAGAAATTGAAGTGAATGTCGCTTACCGTTGGTTCTTACGGATGTCATTAACAGAGAAAGTCATCCACGCTTCTACTCTAAGCCAAAACCGCATTCGTCGCTTTAATGGCACGGATGTGTTCGAACGTATTTTTATC
>NZ_NPKW01001317.1:0-777 GCF_002265885.1 Vibrio sp. 03_296 | reverse complement strand
GTTAACCTTGCCACTGAATATAAGTCGCTGACCCATTATACAAAAGGTACGCAGTCACACCACGAAGGTGCTCCTACTGCTTGTACGTACACGGTTTCAGGTTCTATTTCACTCCCCTCACAGGGGTTCTTTTCGCCTTTCCCTCACGGTACTGGTTCACTATCGGTCAGTCAGGAGTATTTAGCCTTGGAGGATGGTCCCCCCATATTCAGACAGGATATCACGTGTCCCGCCCTACTCGATTTCACGCTCGATGAAGCGTCGGTTACGGGGCTATCACCCTGTATCGCCAAGCTTTCCAGCTTGTTCACCTACTTCAACGAGTGCTTAAGGGCTAATCCAGGTTCGCTCGCCGCTACTACCGGAATCTCGGTTGATTTCTTCTCCTCGGGGTACTTAGATGTTTCAGTTCCCCCGGTTTGCTCTGTTAACCTATGGATTCAGTTAACAGTAACTGCTTATGCAGTTGGGTTTCCCCATTCGGAAATCGCAGACTCAAACGGCTCTTACTGCCTTATCTGCGCTTATCGCAAGTTAGTACGTCCTTCATCGCCTCTGACTGCCAAGGCATCCACCGTGTACGCTTAGTCACTTAACCATACAACCCCAAAGGGTCTTTGTTAAACAACCAAAGTTGCTATCTCATTATTTGAATGAGCGAGATAGCGTTGATTTTGCCGGACTCAATTTCGAATAGTCACTTAACAGTGACATTCCCAAGAACACTTGAATGTGTTTGTTGGTGTTTGTCTTAAAGACAAACATTGAGAACTTTAC
>NZ_NPKW01001316.1:0-516 GCF_002265885.1 Vibrio sp. 03_296 | reverse complement strand
CCTCGTTGTCTTCGCTCTACTAACCCATCTCGCATTAAGCCTGCCTGTAGATATGCCCTGATTAGCTTTAATACTCGTTTATCACTAATGTCCTTAGATAATCTGTGCATCACCCTATCATGGTTCACCGTGTCGAAGTATTTGGCTAGATCGATATCCACTCACATAACCCCGCCCTTCTCTGATATAGCGGCTTGCTGCCGCAAGCGCATGATGCGCACTACGGTTTGGCCTGAACCCATAACTGCTGTTGGAGAACTTCGGCTCATAGATGTCTGACAGTACTGATGTGATCGCCTGTTGGACTATCCTATCCAGTACCGTAGGGATACCTAATTGCCTGACGCCACCATTCGTTTTAGGGATTTCTATACCCAGAACAGGTTGAGGTTGGTAGCTTCCGTCCAGAAGACTCTGGCGGAGCGCTTGCCCATTCGAAGCTTGTCGAAGTTTAGAGATGGTCGCTGTAATGTCGAGTCTGTCGACGCCTGCGCACCCCTTGTTCCTCTTCACGCG
>NZ_NPKW01001315.1:0-369 GCF_002265885.1 Vibrio sp. 03_296 | reverse complement strand
GGTATAACGCTGCGTTAAGGGGTGAATGCCGCATAAACCAAGCTGCCGCAGACCACTTTCACCACCAAAACTCACTGCAAACCAAAAATGCCACGCGGCATGAATCCCGCTTAAACGCCTTGTATGGATAATAACTAACGAATCAGGGTAAGGTGAGACCCAGACTTTAGCTGCAACTAAAGTTCTCTATCTGATAGTTCGATTGAACGCTGGCTCCTCTATTGAGAGACCGATAACAAGAACGAACATCAGATAGAACTCCAAGCATCACACTCGAATAGTCTTCTGGGTCTCGAGCCCGCATTTCGCAAGCAAGAGTTAGCTTATTATGAATACAAATACACTTCAAAACATTAATGTCGGCGTTGA
>NZ_NPKW01001314.1:0-507 GCF_002265885.1 Vibrio sp. 03_296 | reverse complement strand
CAAGTACTTGGCCACGTTCTACTTCATCACGCTTAGTACCACGTAGTAGCGCACCAACGTTCTCACCCGCACGACCTTCGTCTAGAAGCTTACGGAACATCTCAACACCAGTACATGTAGTAGTTGTAGTATCTTTGATACCTACGATTGCTACTTCATCACCAACTTTCAGAATACCACGCTCGATACGGCCAGTTACTACTGTACCACGACCTTGGATTGAGAATACGTCTTCGATTGGCATTAGGATGGTAGATCGATTGCACGCTCTGGCTCTGGGATGTAAGTATCTAGAGCTTCAGCTAGTTCGATGATTTTCGCTTCCCACTGCTCTTCGCCGTTTAGTGCGCCTAGTGCAGAACCTTGGATAACTGGTAGGTCATCACCTGGGAAATCGTATTCAGATAGAAGTTCACGAACTTCCATTTCTACTAGCTCTAGAAGCTCTTCATCATCAACCATGTCACATTTGTTCATGAATACGATGATGTAAGGGATACCAACCTG
>NZ_NPKW01001313.1:0-1081 GCF_002265885.1 Vibrio sp. 03_296 | reverse complement strand
ATTAGAAACAGTAAAAAAGATATCAAATGGGCGGATATAGATATCTAGATTTGCTTTGCCAGTATCCACACCGACATTAATATTTTGAAGTGTGTTTGTATTCATAATAAGCTAACTCTTGCTTGCGTAATGCGGGTTCGAGACCCAGTCGAGTATTCGAGTTTGGTGCTTGGAGTTCTATGTCGCGTTCATGTTTGTTATCGGTCTCTCGATAGAGGAGCCAGCGTTCAATCGAACTACAACATAGAAAGCTTTAGTTGCGGCTAAAGCCTGGGTCTCACATTACCCGAAACAGGTCGATTAATGGGGATAATTTCCCATACAAGCGTTAAAGAGGGATTCATGCCGCGTGGCATTTTTGGTATGCGGTGGTTTTGGTGGTGAAAGTGGTCTGCGGAAAGTTGGTTTAGGCGGCATTCACCCCTTAACGCGGCGTTATGCTTAATCAATTAAAATCAGTGGTTTATGGATTTTCTTTGTTCCCTCGGCTTTTCAGTTTTGTGTTTGTCGGCAAGCCGGTTTTTTTGAGCGCTGTTTTTCGGACACTTATTCTTTGGCGCTGAAAATTCAGAGAGTTGCCTCAATCAATTTTCGGGTAAGCGCGAGGTTAGGGCGGTTCGCTCAATCAGAAATCCATTTCTAGGTTTTCAAACTTCAAACTAGATTTGCCAAAAATCCGAGCCTGATTATCAAAACTATGATTCATTTCGGTTTTCTACATTTTGGCTTTTGTTTCTGAATCGAAGTCGAGTTAATCTTGTTTTTAGTAAAACGTAAGTTATTGAAGCTTAAGCATAACAAGGCGTTTAAGCGGGATTCATGCCGCGTGGCATTTTTGGTTTGCGGTGATTTTTGTGGTGAAAGTGGTCTGCATAAGGTTGGTTTATGCGGCATTCACCCCTTAACGCGGCGTTAGGTGAATGGTGAGTGGATTGAACAAGGACAGCTTTATGAAATGGTTTTTAGCTTTTTGGCTCGTTGTCGCCAGCTGTTTTTCTGCCGGCTTGTATTCTAATGACGCCGTTTTACAACAAGCTTATCAATCGCAACAAAGTGATTTACAGGTTCAAGGATTTGGACA
>NZ_NPKW01001312.1:0-760 GCF_002265885.1 Vibrio sp. 03_296 | reverse complement strand
TTACGCGTGAAAGTGGCAGTTTCAAAGGCAAGAGAATGATCAAAGGTGGACGGATGCAAGTAAGGACTGTTTTATACATGGCCATGATGTCAGCGATGCAATGTAACCCTGTATTTAAAGAAACATATCAACGACTTTTGGCTGCTGGAAAACCCAAAAAAGTAGCGCTCATTGCCTGCGTCAGAAAGATGGTAGTTATTCTAAATTCAATGCTTAGAGATGGCTGTATGTGGAATGGCAGATAGCGCCAAAAATTAACTATTGACGCCATAGTCTCTTGTTATGTTTAAGACTCAATGGGTTAAGTTTTACGAAACCAAGAGCTTAACTCGACTTACCTTTAAAAACCAAAACCAGACGCTAAAAAGCTGAATTAACTCATAAATTTGATTCTAATGATTTTGAGTTTTAGCGTGAGAAACCGAAAACTGGAGCTCAAACCTTGAAACCAAGACGCTTTATTCGACTCATAAACGCACTGAGCTTTAATGAGGCAACTCTCAGAATTTTTCGCGCCCACGAATTGGAGTCCAGAAAACAGCGACCACTGAAGTTAACTTGCCGACAAGACCAAAATTAGAAAGCCGAGAATGCAAAGAAAAGATGCAACCAACTGATTTTACGTGATTAAACATAACGCCCTGTTAAGGTGTGAGCAACGCAATACCGAAACTTCCGCATACCACCTTAAACACAAAACGCAACGCATAGCAAAAATGCCAAGCGTTGCGAATCACTCTTAAACAGATTGTTAGCCTAT
>NZ_NPKW01001311.1:0-483 GCF_002265885.1 Vibrio sp. 03_296 | reverse complement strand
CGCTATATCAGAGAAGGGCGGGGTTATGTAGTGGATATCGATCTAGCCAAATACTTCGACACGGTGAACCATGATAGGGTGATGCACAGATTATCTAAGGACATTAGTGATAAACGAGTATTAAAGCTAATCAGGGCATATCTACAGGCAGGCTTAATGCGAGATGGGTTAGTAGAGCGAAGACAACGAGGAACACCGCAGGGTGGTCCATTATCTCCGTTACTTTCCAATATCGTATTAGATGAACTGGACAAAGAGTTAGAGCGGAGAGGGCATAAGTTCTGTCGATATGCAGATGACTGCCAAATCTACGTTCGTAGTGAGGAAGCCGCGCATCGAGTCAAAGAGTCGATAACGGAGTTCTTGGAACAGAAGCTAAAGCTCACGGTAAATCGTGAGAAAAGTGCAGCAACAAGAGTGCCGGAGCGAGGCTACCTAAGCCATAGCTTCAAGATAGACGGAACCCTCCTGATATCAAAATCG
>NZ_NPKW01001310.1:0-665 GCF_002265885.1 Vibrio sp. 03_296 | reverse complement strand
CCCAGCATTTCTTAACGCGGAGCAGCGAGAACAATTAAGTCAGTATCAGTCAAGCTCCCACCCTATTCTCCAGAGCTAAAACCGATAGAACAAGTGTGGAGTAGGTTAAGACAACACTATCTCGCCAATCCATCTTTTGCGGATTACGAAGGCATTGTCTCCAAAGTATGTAGGGCTTGGAATAGTTTTTTGGAATGTTCGGCCAGAGTCAGACAGATGTGTTCGAGAAGATGGATAGACCTGACAAGTGAATGTTCCAAACTAGTACACAATCGGTGGTTAACACAAATACCTTCTAGTTCTCAAACGTCAGAAATGACGAAAGCCTGCAAATTACTTTGCAGGCTTTCTATGTAGTGGCGGAGAGATAGGGATTTGAACCCTAGGTACGCTATTAACGTACGCCGGTTTTCAAGACCGGTGCTTTCAACCACTCAGCCATCTCTCCACAAATTGTCCTAAAACTTAGTCTTACTTAAATAATGCTAGGTTTTAGTTTTGCTCTTAGACTTTAATAATCTAAAAGCGGTAAGTAAGCCTGGCGATGTTCTACTCTCACATGGGGAACCCCACACTACCATCGACGGACCTATTTCCGTTTCACTTCTGAGTTCGGTAATTGGGTTCAGGTGGGTCCAAAACGCATGGTCGCCAAGCAAATTCTT